>DATLUO010000243.1 GCA_035533075.1 Pirellulales bacterium
AAGCTCGCTGGTCCCACCCTACGTTTCTATTCTTCGGGTTTCTCCGGCTCTTGGGTGGCGGACTGTTCGGCCGCCATCTGTTCGAGCCACTTGTCGTAGGCGGCCCGCGTCTCGATGGTGACGCGGCCCTTCATCTTGTAATGCCCCCAGCCGCACAACTCGGCGCACACCAGGTCGAACGTGCCGACGTCTTTGGCCCGGAACCAGACCGGTATCGACATGCCCGGCACCGCGTCTTGCTTGATCCGCAAGTGCGGCAGAAAAAGGTCGTGCAGCACGTCCATGCTCTTCAGGTCCACGAGCACCTCTTCGTCGAGCGGAATGTGCATGTCGTTGACGTGATAAATGTCGTCCGGCGTGCCGATCGTGCCATCGGGACCCGGATAACGCAGCCGCCACTCGAACTGCCGCGCGGTCACTTCCAGCGTGGGCGGCATGTCTTTGGGCACGCGCATCTTCACGTCGGCCCAGGCGTTCATCTGGTAGATGGCGATAAACAGCAGCGTGGCCGCCGGCAAAATCGTCCAGATGACTTCCAGGTTGTGGCTGCCGTGGGTGTACTTCACGGGGTCGCGGTTGACCTTCGAGTCATACCTCCACATGAACCAGAACAGGGCGAACTCGGTGGCGAAAAACACCACGCCCGTCAGCACCAGAATGAAATTGAACAGGTGGTCGATTTGGTAGCCGTGCTGCGAGATGTCGCGCGGCAGCCAGTAGCCGGCCGAAGGGGCCCAAAAGAACAGGCCGATCCCCAGCACGGGCACCATCAAAAACAGGACGCTCCAAAACTTTCCCACCACTCAACCTCGTTAAGTCGTAACCGGGGCAGGCAGACAGCAGACGGTAGACAGTAGACCGGGGTTTGAATTTACGCCCTGTCCACCGCTTACTGTCTACCGCCTACCGCCGTTAATTTCATGCCCTATCTACCGTCTACCTCGTGCTCGACCATCGCCGTCGCGTGGCCGCTCTCGAACTGCGCCGGCTCGCTCCCCTCGTCGAAAGGCAGCGACCGCACGTAGTCGACCAGGTTCCAAATCTCCTCCGGCTTCAACGGCGCGGTCGGGTTGCTGTCGTCGCGGCCGCCCGCCGGCATCGGCGTGCCGGGAATGCCCTGGTGAATTCGCCGAAAAAGATCCAATGGCCGCCGGCCGCCGCGATAAATGCCCATCCGCAAGTTGCGGGGCCGCAACGGTTGCTTTGTCGGCAGCAGCCAATAGGCCAGTTCGCCCGGCTTCTTGTCTTTGTTCCAATCGTCGAAGAGTTGGTCCTTTTCCGGCCCGCCGTCGTTGCCGTCACCCAGCCCGGTCGGCCCGTGACACTTGGTACACTGGGCGTCTTTGCGGAAGAAAACGTCGCGGCCCTTGGCGATCGACTCGCGCAAGTCCTGCGGAGTTTGCGACCCGCTGCGGGCAGGCGGATTGACGATTTGTTCTTCCGCCGCCCATTCGTCGATCGCGGGCTGCATATAGCCTTCGAAAATGGCCTCTTTTTTCGGCTCGATGTCCTCGTCGTTGTTGAACAGGTCGATGGCCATGTTGAGCTCCGTCTGGCCGCGGACGCTGAGATACTTGACGTACTCGACGAGCGCCTCGATCTCGTCGTCGGGCAAGAGCAAGAACGAGGGCATGGCCGTGCCGGGAATTCCCTCGTGCAAAATGCGTTTTAGGTCGTCGGTGGTCGGCTTGGAGTTGCGGCCCGTGCTCTTGAACTTGAACACGCCCTGGCGATAGTCGCGCGGGAAGGGGTTCAAGAAGGCGGCCGTCGGCCCGGCGCCGTCGCCCGTGATGCCGTGGCAATGGGCGCAGTGCTGGCGAAACAGGCCGCGCTGCTTGCCATCGGCGCTGCCCCCGTAGCGGCCGGAGGCCAGCTTGATCTTGCGCAGATCGAGCCCCTTTTTCTCGTCCGGGTTCCACTCCACTTCTTTGAATAGATATGGCTGGTCGGGCGTGCCGAACGCCGCATAGAGGGCGGTCGAGAGGAACTCCAGCTTCTTCTTTTTCTGCTCTTTCTCCTGGCGTTCTTCGTCGTCCTTTTCATCGCCTGTCAGGCGGAAATCGTCGGCCTTAAGCTGCATCTTCACCAGGATGTCCTGCATATTCAGCCGGAACTCGGGCGAGGAGTTATGCGGGGAGCAGCCGGAAGCGACAATCGCCACGGCGACCATCAAAACTGCCAACGTACAATGACGGAAAGATTGACGACAGAAACATTTTTCTGTCAGTATTTTTTCTGTCACTATTGCACCCTCTGATTGTTTCATCGCGTTGTAACGAACCTCGGTCTTACTTTCCAAACAATGCGGAGCTGACCTGGATGGTGCCCAGATCGTTGTCGCCTTCCTTGATCTCGAACTTGAACTTGCCCTTCTTCCAGTCGGGCTTGGCGGCCAGCCCGCCCACCGCTTCCTGCCACGCTTGGAACTCGTGCTTGCCGGCCGGCAGGTTCTTGATCTCGAACGAACCGTCTTTGCCCGTCACCGCCACGTAGGGATTGTCGCGCGGAAACACGTAGCCCTTCATCCAGGGATGAATGCTGCACGTGACCGGCACCGGTGCGTTCTGCTGCTTCGAGAAGTTGTAAGGCGACTCGTTGTTTTGCGAGATCAGCGGATTGAACGATTTGTCGCCCAGCGGCGCCATGTTGCTGTTATGACTCACCGGATCGGAGTTATGCACATCCAGCGTCTGCGAGGTCCGCAGGGTGAGAATGTGCGGCTCGAAGCGGCAGTGGTGGTTGTCGAACTTCACGGTGTCTTTGGCCGTCGCCTCGTAGTCGGGGTGTACCGCCGCTTTCTTGTCGGTCAGAAAGATCACGACGTTTTCCAACGCTTTGTTTTTGGGATTCACCACCAGCGATTCGTCGACCAGGTTGTGGTTGCCGCAAACCTGCTCGTCCTTGGTGATGGCCAGGCGCTGGGCCGCCGGATCGGGGCCGTCGTAGACGAACTTGCCGCTGAGGTTGCCCCAGGTGTCGGCGGTGGGCGCCGCGGCTTCGGCCTCAGGCGCCGCTTCGGTCGCTTCGCCCGACGACTCGCGGATTTGCTCTACTATTTTCATATCCGGCGCCGGATGCGGCAGCGAGGCCACGGCGCTTCCGCAGCCGCAACACGCCACCGCCAGCAGAGCGGCCAGTAGGGAGGATGGCCTTCCTAGGCCGTCCCGTCCGGATCTGGACGGCCTAGGAAGGCCATCCTCCAGTTGTCGGCCACCGCAAGCGCATGGTAACGCCACGTGCCAATTCAACCCGCACACCATCGTTCCGTTTTCCATCGTCGTACTGCCTCTCAACTCTTGGGCGCTACCAGCTTCGGATCGACTTTGATCTCGCCGAGATCGTTGTCGCCCTTCTTGATCTTCATTTTGAAGGCGCCCTTCTTCCAGCCGCTCTTGGCGGTCAGGTAGCCCTGGTTCTCGTGCCAGACGGTGAACTCCAGCTCCTCGGCCGGCAGATCCTTGATTTCGAAATTGCCGTCCTTGTCGCTTACGCCGATATAGGGATTCTCCTTCACGACCACGTAACCCTTCATCCAAGGATGGATGTTGCACGAGATCGGCACGGGCACCTTTTGGGCTTTGTGGAACTTGTAGGGAAACTCGGCGTCCGGTGAGAGCAGCGGGTTCTGCGGCGTGTCTCCAAATGGGGATACGTTGCTGTTGTGGGAGAAGGGGTCGGAATTCTTTATCTCCAATGTTTGCGTGACTCGCATCGGCAGAACGTGCGGCTGAAAGCGGCAACCGTGATTGTCGAGCACGACTTTGTCTTTGGCGCTCGACTCATACTCGGGATTGACCTTGATCTTGCCCTTGGTGCTGATATAGACGACTACGTTCGCCAGGCCGCCATCATCTCCCACCACGATCGACTCGTCGACCACGTTGTGCTTCGAACACATCGGCTCCTTCGACGTGTCGATTTTTTTCTCCGTCGGCGCTTTGCCGTCATAGATGAAACGTCCCTTCAAGTTGCCCCAGTCGGCGGCATGGGCCGACGGTTGTCCGAGAGCGAGAGCTGCCACCGCCAGAACGAGAATCGAATATCGACGCATGTTGCAATCTCCTGGTTGTCGTCGCCCACTCAGTTCATTTTCCATTTCGAAGCCCGGCTGTATACCCGAAATACCGTAGGGTGGGACCAGCGAGCTTGCGAGCGCCGGCCCACCAAAAACGACGTCGCTATCGGTGGGCCGGCGCTCGCAAGCTCGCTGGTCCCACCCTTCGGTTCGATTTCGCGTCGGCACTGTTTCACACATACTCTTCTCAGTTGTCGAGCTTGGCACTCTGCCCCGCGGCGGCCTGGGGCGGCGGCTCTTTGACCATCGACTTGATATCAGTGTGCCGCTTCATGTACGTGTCGTAGTTCAGCAGCAGCCCGGCGACTCCCCGCAAAGCGTCTTCGCTCTCGCCCGGATAAAGGCCCGTGCGGAGCTTGGCGTTCGGGTCGTCGTGCGGCGGGAAGTTGACCGGCATGCCCGTGTAAGGAAGCTTGCGCGTCGGATGGGCCAGCCATTCCAGCAGATAGCCGGGCCGCAACCGCTGATAGATGCGGTCGAGGTTGGGCGCCAAGGCCGCTGGCAGACCCTTCGGCCGGAAATCGCCGATCAAGTGGCACTTCACGCAGTAGTTGTTGTCGGTGACGAGCTTCAGCGCGTCGTCGTACTTCTGGAACTCCTCCGGCGGCGTGTAGTCGCTGCCGCCGGGCCGATGATATTGATACGGGTAATCGACGTTGTCGGCGGCCGCGAAATAATGCACCAGCTTGTCGGCCTCCTCGCTCGACATGTTGAACCTCGGCATGCGCAGCAGCACGGCCGGGCGAATCGGATACGGATTCAACAAGAAGTCGTGCAGCCAACCGGTCTGCACCTTCTGCCCTTCGCGCACCAACGGCGGCGGCACCCAGCCCCACACGTCGGTCGGCTTGACGTTCGGGTTGTCGCGGCGGCCGATCTCCATGGCCGCGGGATACAGCAGCCGGGCAAAATCGCCGCCGAAATAGGGCCGAATCTTGTTCTTGTCGAGATGCTGCTCCATCACCGGCACTTCGGGTCCGCCCACCAGCCAGGGATGCCCGTCGATCGCCACCGGCTCCCAGAGCGTGAAATAAAGCGGCTCGTCGGGCTCGTGGTCTTCGGGCATCGGCACCGGCATGCCGCCGATCGCGGCGTGCCCCATACCGCGGCGGTCGGTCTTCTTCGAGGCTTCCAGTTGCTGCGGCGTGAAGTGCGGCATCAGGAAGGCATAGTCGTCGAAAGGCGGCGGGTTGGCGTAGTTTTCGTCTTCCGGATCGTAGTCGAACTCCCACGTTTCCATCTTCACGGTGTGGCAGCCGACGCAGTTGTACTTGGCCAGCAACTGCTCGCCTTCGACGATCGCCTTGCGGCGCGGATTGGCCTTATACACGTACTTGGCGGCGGGCGGCTCGGCCACCAGGCCCAGCACGAACGTCATCACCGCCTCGATCTGTTTCTGGTCGAAGTTGAACTTCGGCATCCGCAGGCGGTCGGTGTAATCCTTGTTCTCGGTCTTCTTGAAGTCGTAGCTGCGCGGCTCGCGGAGTTTCTGCCAGATAAAGCCCTCGCGCTGATGGTGCAGCAGGGCCTCGACGAAGAAGCCGGTGTCGGCGTCCATTTCCAAGGGATCGAGCGCGTGATGCTCCGTTGCGACTTCCGCCTCATGGCCGTGCCCATGCCCGACATGGCTGCCGGCGTGCGAATGTCCCGGCGGACGCTCGCGGAGGTATTCGACAATCATCTCGAAGGCCAGCTTCGAAGTGTCTTTGCGGCCCCAGTCGGCCAGGCCCGTGCCGATCGGCTTGGCGTCCTCGAAGCCGGGAATGTCGTGGCAGCCGCTGCAGCCCTGGCGGCTGATGATGCGGCGGCCGAGATAGAGCAGCTTTTTCTTGGTCAGCTCGCCCGGACTGTCCGAATCGCCCCGCACCATCATTTGCTCATCGCCCTTGATGTCGGCGGCGAAGTCGGCGGGAATACCTTCGTCGGCGTAGCGTCTGGCTTGCTTCTCCGTGAACGTGGCCTTGAGATAAATGTAGGCCAGGTCGTTGAGGGCCTGCGTATCGACTTCGGGCACCGCCACAGGTTTCCAGTCGTCGTCCTGCGATGTGAGCAGATAGGCCGTGATGTCGCCGGCGGGGTCGCTCACTTCGTCGTCCTTCCCGGCAATCGGTTCCAGGAACAGGTTTGGCATCACGGTGCGGGCGTGGTAGCGGTTTGGCTCGCGTACCCAGCTATAGAGCCAGCGCCGTCCAACGTTGCTGTTCAGCTTGGCACCGATGCGTGAGAGGTCCGGCCCCTGGCTCTGCTTGGCGGCGGGGAACTCTTTGTGCTGATGGCAGGCCAGGCAGCCGCGCGTCTGAAACAATTCCTTGCCCCGCTCGGCCGAGGCTTCTTGGGTAATGCCCTCAGATCGCTCGACGTATTCGAACGGCTGGCTGCGGTCGAGCAGATACTCGGCGATGGCGCGAATCTCGACCGGCTCGAACCGTTCGGCGTCTTTGCGGCCCTTGCTTTCGACCATCACGGGCTCCCCGTTTTCGATGATCGGATTGCCGCGGTCGTCGAGTTTCTCTTCCGGCACCAGATGGTCCCAAAGCCCGAAGAAGCGGGGCATCTTCGTGCTGGGGCGGAAGTTGGTCGGGTTGCGAATCCAGTCGTAGAGAAACGCCAGATCGACCTTGCTGGCCACGTAGCGGAGGCTGGGGCCGACCTTGCGGTATTGGCCCGGCGTCTCATCGTCGGCGCCGAGAATCGTGGCCAGCTTGTGCGTGGCCGAAGTCAAGCGGGCCTGGCTCTGGCCGTCGCCGTCGCCATCCCCGTCCGCCGCTTCCACCGCCTTCTCGCGGGCGACTTCCTCGCCGATCGTTTCCGTGGTTTGCGGCGGCTTCTTCTCGGCGGGCGCAACCAGCGCGGCATCGGCCTTGATGTCCTCGGCCAGCAGCTTGCGGGCTTCGTGCCGCTCGGGGTGAGCGACCACTTCCTCGGCCAGCGCCCGCTCGTGATCGTTCAGGCCGGGATCGGTCAGCACCGACTGGGCGGCGGCGAAATAGACCGGCTCGGCCCGCAAATCGGGACCGCGGCGGCGCGTCGGGCCGTCCCAACCGTTGATCTCGTGGCAGCCGAAGCAGCCAAACTGGCGAATGGTGTCGTAGCCCTCGACGAGCTTCGGCGCGGGCGGTTCGGGAAACTGTTCGCTCGGCTCGAGTTCCACCACGTCGTGATGGCACTTCAAGCATAAGCTCTCGTTGAACCGCTTGGGCATGACCGGGAACAGCCAATTGTGGTTGTTGAACCAACCGTACTTGGTGTGCCAATCTTCGGCCTGGGCGGGCGTGTCGGGCGTGTGCGAGACCCACTTGAACTCCGTGGCGCTCCCCTGGCCGTCGTGGCACGATGTGCAGCCGACGTCGCCCAGCTTGTGCGGACTCAGCGAGCCGACAAACAGATCGAGCCGCGGGTGCGAGTTGAACGGTTCGGGAATGCCCCGCCGCACGTGCAGCGTGAGCGGCTTGCCCCAATCGACGCTTTCCAGCAGGTAGACGATGGCCCGAGGGCGATCGAGGAGCTTCACGTCGTTGATCTGCTCGATCACGTCGCCCGGTTCCAGCCGGGCGTTCGCAGCCGCGCTCTTGGGCCGCACCACCGTGACCGTCACGTCGTTGGCGGCGAAGATGCCCTGCTTGCCAATCTGCAGGCCATAGGCATTGACCAGATTGTATTGCAACTCCTGCTCTTTCTTGGCGTTCTCGTCTTTGATTTCCGCCAGGTGACGGTCTTGTTCTTCGGTCAACTCGGCAGGCTGAGCGGGAGTTGCCAGCGTCAATTCGAGCCGTTGCGTCGTCGGGTAGCCGGGAACCGTCGCCGAGCCGGGGGCGGTCTTGTCGATGCCCTGGTGGCAGGTCGTGCAGCGGTCGAAACGGGCCACATCACGGAAGTTGTTGTTCCAAGTGAGCTGCGGCAGCCAAATGTTGTCGACCTTCAGCGGCCGGCCGAAGGCGTCGACGATCGGCATTTCCAGCAGCTCCTTGCCGAGGTTGTTGCGCCGCTCCGCCAGCGTTTTTTCCAGTCGATCGACGTCGCCCTGGTGATCGGCCAGCGCCTTGCGTGCCGCCGTTTCGTCGGCCACGGCTTCTTCGAGCAGCTTTTGCAGCTTCTCGCGGTGCGTCTTGGCGTCTTGAGCGATTTTCAGCAACGCATCGACCTGGCCGGCCACCGCCCGGACCTCTTTTTCGATCTTTTCCAGTTCCGGCTCGGCAACGCCCTCGTCGACGCTGATGTCGTATCTACTGCGCACACCGTCGAGATCGGCCCGCTTGAACTTCAAGTCGCGCTGACTGTTGTCTTCAATCTGTTTGGCGCGCGACAGCACGCCCTGCATCGCCGCCGCCAGTGCATCGCGCTTTTCGATCACGTTCTTGCGCGAACCCTCGTAGATGCCGTCTGCGCCAACCTCGTCTTCGGCCTTGCTCGCGCCCGGTTTGCGGGCCACCAACTCGGCATGCTGCAACGCTTCTTTGGCCTTCTCGATGCGGTCGCTGCGATAGCCATAGCGGCTGTCGCCCTTCTTCGTTTCCGCCTCCGCGACGAAGGCCTCAACCAGATTCTCAGGCGGCTGCTCGCTTTGGGCGACTTCGACCCGACGCTTCAGTTCCTTCTCGCGGGCATAATAATCGGCCGATTCCTGCTCGTTCAGCCGGGCGTTGGCCGTGTATGCCTCCACATTGCGGAACTGCCGCTGGTAGACCTTCCACTCGCGATTGTGGTCTTTGGCCAGCATCCAGATGGTCGACAGCAGCATGATGATCGACGTCACGCCAAACACCAGGTGCAGCGACTTCTGGTCGCGCCAAGTTTGTTCGTTTGCGGGCATAGAATCAGAACCCCACTTCGGGCAAACGGGGGGAAGTCACTTCTCGGTACGTCGCAATGGAAAACAGCCGCGTAGCGGCGACGGAATCTAGCCGTGGGCACCAGCCCGCGGTCGCGGGTTGCCTTAACCCAGGAAGCCGCGCAGCGGCGACGGAGCGCGCGACGCGATGCTCCGCCGCCGCTACGCGGCTGCGCGCGTGCGGTCGCCTCTGTCCCGTGGGCTGGCACCCACCGCTAATCTCTGTTGCCCCTCCGGGGCGCAAAGCGAGTTCGTCCATCTTAGAAATTCAGGAAATACTCAGGGATACTGATGATGTACTTGAGGTTGCAAGTCCACCGCAGCACCATCTTGATGGGCAGGCTGGCCATCATCAGCAGCAGGTTGGCCATCACCATGTAGCGGATGAAGCCCATCCGCACGAAAAACTTGCGAAAGATCGTGGCCGCCATCAAGGGCGGCAGGAAAATCAGGTAAGCCGCCACGGCAATGATGCCGGGTAATTCACGCAGCACAATATAGCCCAGTTGGGCGAGCGTACCGCTCCCTTCCGCCGCCCGTGGCATACTGCGGCCGAGCCACTTGATCCAAAAGTATTGTGAGAGATCGACATTGCTGAGCGGCAGCACCTTGTGTACGTCCCATGGTTCGAAGGGGCCAAAAAAGTTCCAGTTCGGCCCGCGCAAGAACGTGCCCAGCACGATCAACACGATCCACAGCTCCAGAAAGCCGATTTGAAAC
The DNA here is from genome assembly GCA_035533075.1 of Pirellulales bacterium. Lineage (NCBI taxonomy): Bacteria > Pseudomonadati > Planctomycetota > Planctomycetia > Pirellulales > Pirellulales bacterium. Next base: position 9,624 of record DATLUO010000243.1, read on the forward strand.
ACAAGATAGCTGAACTTGCGCTGCTCGATCGTGAAGTAACCGTTGCCCGCGCGGTTGAAATCAAGGAACGGTATCGCCATCAAGCCGACCAGCACGACGCTGGGCAGCACCACGCCGGCATACCAGGGGTCGAAATAGACGAGCATCTCTTGCAGGCCGAGAAAGTACCAAGGGGCCTTGGAGGGATTGGGCGTCTTGACGCTGCTGGCCGGATCTTCCAGCGGCGCTTGCAGGGCGATGCCCCACACCAAGAGCACGGCCGTCAGCGCCACCATGCAGATCAGCTCGGTGTAGACCAGGTCGGGCCAGACGAGCACTTTTTCGTCATCGAGCTTTTCCAGCGGCGGCAACCCTTGGCGAATGCGGTCGTCGTTTTGCACCGCCTTATAGCCGGCCAGCCAGGTGAAAAAGCCGAGCAAGAACACCAGGCCGACGATCGGCACGTTGTCGGGCTTCTGCACGATCGCCGCGAACGTGGGATCGGTCATCGACAGGCCCATCGTCAGCAGAGCCAAGTTGAAGCCCGACCAGGCCACAATCGGCCTGGTGAAAAAACTACGGAACCAGAACAAAACGCTCAGCGCGACGAGCGAGCCGACCGTGAGCTGGACGGGACCCGAGTTGTTGTTGACCAGCGCCTTGACGGAATCCGGAAGCATGGGCGGCCAACCGATCATCGTGAACGGCGCCAGAATGAAGAAAACGGTGCCGACCAGCAGCCACAACAGCACGTTGGTGAAGGGAACGACGCCCGCGATGCGGAAGTACGTCACCGGCCCCTTGCGCCACAGCATCAGCGCCGTCATCCAGTTCATCGCGCACAGCAGCAGGTAGTAGAGGCCAAGCCCGGTGGCGATGTCGCGAATGAAGGTTGCGGAGCCGTGCATGCGGCGAGCTAGTGGTTAGTGGATAGTGGTTAGTGGTTAGTGGTTAGCGACCAGCGGAATCCAAAATCGAAAATCGAAAATCCTACAAGGGGCCGCTGATGCCGCCGTCTTTGCGCACCCGCCAAAAGTGGATCGCGATCAACAGCGAGGCGGCCAGCGGAATGGCGATGCAGTGCAGCACGTAAAAGCGGTTCAGCGTCTCTTCGCCGACGAAGCGGGCGCCCAGCAGGGCGAACCGCGCGTCGGAGCCGCTGGTGATCATGTCGATGCCGCCGAGGGTGAGCAACTGCTGGCCGGGGCCCTCGTGACCCAAGAGCGGCGTGGCGCGGGCCATGTTCGAGCCGACCGTGATGGCCCAAATCGCCAACTGGTCCCACGGCAGCAGGTAGCCGGTGAATGACAGCAACAGCGTGAGCAACAGCAGGATCACGCCCACCACCCAGTTGAACTCGCGGGGTGGTTTGTAGCTGCCCGTGAGAAAGACGCGGTACATGTGCAGCCAGGTGGTGATCACCATCGCGTGCGCGCCCCAACGATGGATCTCGCGGAGGATGCCGAGGCTGGTCACGTCGCGCAGGGCAAGGATGTCGTTATAGGCCCATTCCAGCGTCGGCCGGTAGTAGAACATCAACAGCACGCCGGTGACGGTCTCGACCAGAAACAGGAAGAACGTCACGCCGCCCATGCACCAGGTGTAGCTCAGGGCGATGCCCTGTTTCTTGATCGACACCGGGTGCAAGTGCAAGAAGAAGTTGGTGAGCATCACCACGATGCGGTTGCGGCGATCGATCGGCATGGGGTGCCGAAAGACGCTTTTCCAGACCTGCGAGTTGCGAATCGATTCGCTGAGGGAAGGCATGCGGGAGGGTTCAGGGTTCAGGGTTCAGGGTTCAGGTCGTCTTCGGTTTTGGGTCTTCGGTTTTGGGCCTCGCATCTAACTAACCACTAAGCACTAACCACTGACCACTAACTACACCGGCACGTAGCAGGCCGGGTCTTTCCACTGCCCCATTTCTTCCTGGAACATCTTGCTCTTGTCGATCTCCAACTGGCCGTCGTCGGCCAGGTGAATGGCATAGCGTTCGAGCGGCCGCGGGGCGGGGCCCTCGAAGTTGATGCCGTCTTTGTAAAAGCCGCTGCCGTGGCAGGGACATTTGAACTTCTGCTCGCCTTCCAGCCAGTTGGGCGTGCAGCCCAAGTGAGTGCAAACCGTCCGCAGGGCGTAGATTTCCATTTGGCCCTGGTATTCGGCCTTCACCACCCAAACGCCGAACTGGGCCTTGAACTTTTCTTCCACCATGCCGGGAGCGAAGTCGCTGGGAAAACCAACCTTGAACTTGCTGGGCGGCTCGATCAGCACGTTGGGAAACATGAACCGTGCCGTGCCGAGCGTCCACAGGCCGACGGTGGCGGTGAGAGAGGTGAACCCCACGCCGAGAAACGAGCCGAGGGCAAATCCCAGGAAAAAGCGGCGGCTTTCGTCCGTTGCGGCCGCCGCTTCTTTCGGCTTCGGCCGGGCGTAGTCGGGCTTGGCGGGCATCGGCGGCACAGCCCCCTTGGCCTTCTTGGCCTCCGGCTCGGGCTTGACTTTGGCTGCCGCCTCGGCCTTGCTGAGGGGGCCCGGCTTATGCTGGGCACGCGCGGCGGCCAAGATGCTGGCCGTGCTTTTGCCCCCGCTGATGGCCGGTTTTGCCACTTTCGCCGTGGCCGTTTCAGCTTTGGCAGCCGCCGGTCTTGCCGCCGGCTTGGCTGCTGGAGGAGCTTTGGCCGCGGGCTTCGGCGCAGCCGCCTTACCTTCGCGGGCCTGCTTCAAGATTTCAGACACGCTGGGCCGAGCACCGGCAGCCGCCGGCTTCGGCTTGGCGGCGGGCGCAGGAGCTGCTTCAGCCGGAATGAGAGCCGGCGATTCCGCAGCTTCGGCGGGCAGCGCAGCTTCGGCCGCAGCCGTTTCAGCGACCGGAGCTGGGGGAGCTGTTGCGGCCGACTCGCCCTTGCCGTCGGCCTTGCGCGCGGCGGCCAGGATCTCAGCCACCGACATCTTTTTTTTCTCAGCCATGATGGGGTTGCTAATTCGTATCGGCCAACGCGGGCGGTAAAGCCGGCGCTGCGCGTAATGCCAGCGGTCAGCCCCGGCCAGGGATTGTGACAAATTTCACAAAGTCGGCCCCAATGGTTTTAACGTTCGTCGGTCGCTTGTCAACCGCCCTTCGGCAGAATGAGCCGTGGGCCAGCAAAAGCGGCGCGGGCGCCTTTAAGATCAGGTCAACATACCGCGCCGAGGCCGGCAGGAAAATCCCCTCTTGCAAATTGAAGTAGCCCGCTTGCTCCGCAAGCGGAGCGGCGCGGGCTTTAGATCGATCTTCGCGACGCAAGGTCATGCGACGCAGACGGCGGGCTGAGCCGCCTCGCGCCAGGCATTCTGCTCCTGCCGCAGCCGCTCATGCACTTCCTGACGATGCACGGGAATCTCGCTCGGCCCCTCGAATCCCAGTTTGACCTTGTCGCCGCGGACTTCGAGGACGGTCACGGTCATTGTTCCGCCGATCACGATCTGCTCGCCGCGGGTGCGGGAAAGAACTAACATGCTGGCGCTCCTTCTAAAAAGTGACAGATTGCCCGACTCATCCGATGCGCCTTGCCAGACGTGCTGGTGAGGACGACCGCCCGCTCGTGAGCAAATCACCGGAAGCGCAACAAAAAACCCCGCCGCCCGTCTCCAGGCTTGGCAGGGCCGTCAGAACCCTATTGCGACATGTCCACCGTGAACGCAAGACGCAAATTAGAGTGTCTGCCCCTTCCCGTCAAGAGCGGTTTTTTCGGCCCGGCTACGATTGGGCCCGTTGTCCATCCAGGCAAGCTGGGCCGGATCTTGCCGGTGTGGTAGGCTGGACCACGTACCGCGAACCAGTGGCTAGTGGTTCGTGGAGGGGTCTTTGGTTTTTGGTCTTTGGTTTTTGGTCTTGGGCCGAAGCCCCAAAGACCTAACCCGGATGATTCACCGGCCCCCGAACTTGGCGCGCAGACTGCGCGAACACCAACCCGAAGCGCAAGCGAGCTAAGTCCTTTGCTGATCCTCGCTTGCGCTTCGGGTTGGTGTGGGCCGGTGAATAATCCGGGCTAA
>DATLUO010000244.1 GCA_035533075.1 Pirellulales bacterium
GGCGGCACGCACGACGCGGGAGGGGAGAAGGTCTGTTGCGTGGCCGGCCTCTGGCGGTCAATCAGCGCTCGACCGAGGCAAGCTCGGGTCGTGGCGGGGAAGACACGGCGAGCGCGCCGCGCCCGTTTCGCGCTCGTCGGCGTGGCGATCGTCGCGGAACCGCGCTGCGCGGAGGCGAATCCTCGCATGGCGCAACAGGGCTGCTTCGCCCCGCCACCATTCCGGCCTTGTGCCGGTGGAGCGGTGATTGGACGCCAGAGACGAATGGCCCCGATCCGCCCTTTTCGCCCCCGTCGGTTGCCGCGTCGCGCGTGCGCGCCACCGCGACGCGGCGGCGGCACGCACGCACGACGAGGGAGGGAGGAGGCCTGTTGCGCGGCAGGCATCTGGCGTTCAATCATCGGTGCGCCACGAAAGGTGTTGGTGTTCCGGCGGGTGAAAGCCCCGCCCGGCAACTCGTCGCTCCAGCCGGAAGTAATCACCAGTGATGGTGGAGGTAACGAAACCGTCGAAGCCTTCGATGCAAAGGATCGCATAAGGCGATTCCGCGAGCAAGCAGGCCGGAACGCAAGTGAAACCGCTGACGAGCCCTCGAAAGAAGCGATGTGGGAGCCGAGAGCGCCCGATGATCGGGGAAGGCTGCCACTGTGGAGCACAAGCCTCTTCGCTGTGTAGGCAGGAGGCACGAGCAAGTGCATGATACCATTCTAACGGGTCCGGGCGAAGCGTATAATCATCGTTGGGGCCGCGAACTACGCGATCGGCGAGTGCAAAGCATGGCGACGAATCATTTGGGTTCATTTGACGCAATTTGGGAGACGGTGCGATATTGGCCCCCGGACGATCGGCGGTCGTTGGCATCGAAAATACTGTCCTCCCTTGCCGCAGCCGGGGAGGCGCCTTCCCCGGAGACCAGCCCCGCCGATCTCATTGGCGCGTGGAGTAATGCCGGCCCGCTGAGCGACGCGGCCGCGCAAACCTTGCTGGAAGAAGAACTTATGCGGAAGCACGGTTGATGCGGGTGCTGCTAGACACTAACGTCGTCCTCGACTCGCTGTTGGCTCGCGCGCCATGGCACGTCGATGCCGACGAAATCCTGCGACGATCTCAGCCTGGTGTTCTTGATCTAGCCGTCTCGGCGCTAACAGTCGCGAACCTCTTTTATATCGGTCGCAAACTCGTCGGCGCGGCGCAGGCCCGACTGGACGTTCAGAGGTGCCTTGCCGCGTTCGAGATTTTACCGCTCGACAAGCAAGCTTTGACTGACGCCGATTCCTTGCCGGGCAACGACTTCGAGGACAATCTGCAAATGGCTTCAGCCGCGCTTGCGAAGCTTGACCTCATCGTCACGCGAAATTTGGCCGATTTTGCCGGCAGCCCTGTTCGCGTCGTGACTCCGCCGCAACTCCTGGCTCTCTTGACACCGTAGCGGCGAGCCGCCGCAGCTCGTTCATCGCCCGACCGAGGCAAGCTCGGGTCGTGGCGGGCGACGACCCCTGCCAGCTTGCCTGGCAGGTGAAGAAGTTTGACGGGCTATAACAAACTAACCGTCTCAGTGTGGCAAACTTGCGCTCCTGCCGGACAAGCCGGCAGGGGGCGGCGTGATCGACTGCTGCGTGTGTTAGCCCGGCAAACTTGCGCTCCTGCCGGACAAGCCGGCAGGGGGCGGCGTGATCGACTGCTGCGCGTGTTAGCCCGGCAAACTGCGCTCCTGCCGGACAAGCCGGCAGGGGGCGGCGAGCTAGACCCGGAGCGAATTCAACATCGCCGCCATGGTTGTGCCCTGCTCCATGGAAGCATCGGGCCGGTACTGCCAGGCGGCGGCTTTCCGTTGGGGCGATTCGCTGATGGGGCAAGAATTGGAGATCCACAAATTGTGCCCTCCCTGGCGGGTCGGTAAAATGAAGGCTGCTCTGTCCGAAGGAGATCCTGTAAGGTGGAAAAAGGCGTCAGGCGAACGTCAAGTCGGATGTTCTTGAACCCTGAACCCTGAACCCTATGGTGGGCCGGCGCTCGCAAGCTCGCTTGCCCCACCCTACGATCCTTGCACCATGAACGCTCGACGATACTTACCCTTCTTCGCGGTCCTCTTCCTCGTGCCCGCCACGACCGGGGCCGCCGACGTCGCCAAGCTCCAACCGCCTGCGCTGCCCGTCGTCCGCCAGGTCGAGCTGCAACCGCTCAAGGCGCAGGTGCGGCGGGTGGTGCAAGCCCTCGGGCTGCTCGGCAGTCCGCTCGACGAGCGGCAGCAGGCGGCGATGACGGCGGCGATGGACGACGTCGAGCCGTCAACCTGCTTGCCCCATCTGCAAGCGGTGCTCGATCCGCTCTGCCTGGCCGCCGTCAACATCAACGCCGAAAGCCGGGTGAAAGTCGCTCCCGGCCCGGCCCCGCAAGAACTGATCGAGCACGGCTGGCGCGTGTTCCTGGTCAAGGTGCATAATGAGGCGGGCGTCACCGCTCGGCTGCGGGTCAGCAGTCCGAACGCCGCGCCGCAAGTGCTTCGTTCGTCCGGCAAGCCGAACGCGAAAGACACCATTGCGCCGGCCGAGTTGGCCAATCGCTGGATCGACGTGGCCATGTTCGACTCGCAGCCGCTCAACGCCGACCTTTCGGGCCTGGCCCTGGAATACCGCATCATCGAGCTTTACAGCCGCGACGCCGGCCAGCGCGAAGCGAAGCTGGCCTTCGACGTCGGGCAAGGGACGCAAGACCTCGGCTTCCGCAACGAAGTCAACCTGCTGTTCGGCTGCCGCTCCGCGGTCAAGGTCGTGCTGGAGGTGCTCGACGAAGACGGCCAGCCGACCACCGCTCAGTTCGTGTTTCGCGATCATCGCGGCCGGATCTATCCCTCACGGGCACGGCGGCTGGCGCCCGACTTCTTCTTTCACGACCAGGTGTATCGCGCCGACGGCGAGAGCGTACTGCTGCCGCCCGGCGACTATGAGGTGACTTACACCCGCGGGCCGGAATACCGCGTGCTGAAACGCGAGATCAGCGTGCCGTCCGCCGGCGAGCACCACGAGCGGTTTCAGCTCGCACGGTGGATCAAGATGGCCGATCTCGGCTGGTACTCCGGCGACCACCACGTTCACAGCGCCGGCTGCGCCCATTACGAGGCGCCCACCGAGGGCGTGACGCCGGCCGATATGATCCGCCACATCGTCGGCGAAGACCTGAACGTCGGCTGCGTGCTCTCCTGGGGACCGTGCTGGTATCACCAAAAGCAGTTCTTCGAGGGCGGCGTGAGTCAGCTTTCCACCCCGCACAACCTGATGCGCTACGACGTGGAAGTCTCCGGCTTTCCCAGCTCGCACGCCGGGCACCTCTGCCTGCTGCGGCTGACGGAAGACGATTACCCCGGCACGACGAAGATCGAAGAGTGGCCGAGCTGGGACTTGCCGGTGCTGCGTTGGGGCAAAGAGCAGGGCGGCGTGGTCGGCTTCTCGCACAGCGGCTGGGGCCTGCAGGTCGCCTCGCGGACGCTGCCCACCTACGAGATGCCGAAGTTCGACGGCATCGGGGCCAACGAATTTATCGTCGATGTGACGCACGGCGTGTGCGACTTCATCTCGGCCGTCGATACGCCGATCGTCTGGGAATTGAACATCTGGTATCACACGCTGAACTGCGGCTACCGTGCCCGGATCAGCGGCGAGACCGACTTTCCCTGCATCTACGGCGAGCGCGTCGGGCTGGGCCGCTCCTACGTGAAGCTCGGCGGCCAAGCGAGACAATCGCTCGATTACGACGCCTGGGTCAACGGCATCCGCGACGGCCGCAGTTACGTCGGCGACGGGCTCAGCCACCTGATCGACTTCCGCGTGAGCGACGGCGACCGCACGCTGGGCGTCGGCGAGCTGGGCGACGGTGACTCGTACGATAGGGGCCAAGCCAGCGTGCTGGCGGTCAACCAGGGCGACAAGCTGAAGGTATCCGCCCGCGTGGCCGCGTTTCTCGACGAAACGCCCAACGAAACCATCCGCAAGACGCCGCTCGATCAAAAGCCCTATTGGCATTTGGAGCGGGCGCGCACCGGCGAGACTCGCCGCGTGCCGGTGGAGTTGATCGTCAACGGCGAACCGGTCGCAAAGCGCGAGATCGAGGCCGACGGCGACATCCGCGAAATCGAGTTCGACTATCAGCCCTCGGCCTCGTGTTGGATTGCCTTGCGCATCTTTGCCAGCTCGCACACCAATCCGGTGTTCGTCGAGTTGGACGGCGCTCCGGTGCGGGCGAGCAAGCGGAGCGCCCAATGGTGCTTGGACGCGGTCGACGTCTGCTGGCAGAAGAAGTCGCCCGCCATCCGCGAGGGCGCCGAGCGCGACGCGGCCAAGCAAGCCTACGAAGCCGCCCGCGAGGCCTATCGCCGAATCCTGGCTGAGTGTCGCTAGGGCCAACTTATACTTCACGCGGCCGAGAATGAGACATTGGCGATGCCCCGGTGCGTCCAACCGGGGCATCACTTGGCCGCCACGCTGTTGAAGGGCGCCAGACGGTATCGGGCCAAGCTCTGCCCCAGCCACCGCTTTTGCTCGCGGAAAAAATGTCTCGTTCTCGGCCGCGTGAACTATAGACGCTCGACGCGAGCCAGCTCCGTTTCAGCCGGAATCAATCGCGGGGTGTTGATCCGCGTGCCATAAATGGGGCCGAAGGCGCCGCGCAACTGGGCAAAGTCGTATTGCAAGAACTCGTAGGTGGCCGGCGGCGGACCGAGCGCCAACCACTGGCGAGAGAGGCGCCGCATCTGGGCGTGATAGTGCTCCTCGCTGTGGCCGTGGGCATAGCAGCGGCCCGGCAGGCGGCGCACGTCGCCGTTGAACTGCGGCGAAATGTGCCACAGTTCGTGTACCACGGTCGCCAGTTTTTCCTCGAACGCCTGGTTCAAGAACCGCGGCAGGTAGAAGCTCAACAAGTAGAGCATCTCCTGCCCTTGCGCACCGTAGAGTCGCTGGATGGTCCAGTGCCGTCCGCCGCGGGTCGTCCGCAGGCGGCCTTCCTCGAAACGCAACGGCGTCAAGCTGGCCTGCAAACCATAGCCGCCGGGCCTTCGCACCTGGCAATAGCGTAGGGCCACGCGGCCCATGTCGATGTGCCGCATCTCCTCCAGCCGCTGGCAGAGATCGGCGCAGAGCCGAGAGACATGATAGGTGAAATCGAAGCCGCGCGACTGTGCCGGAGCGTTGGAAGTCGGTGCTTGCGCCATACACGTGCCCTTGTGCCAAGTCTTCTTCGACTCACGAACCAAAGGTTATGCGCTCGGCCGCGTCATTGGCCTTCGGCGGCCGATTCGAACTTCGGCGCCTGGGCCCGCTGCGTGGCCCGATCGCGCACGCCCACGAACTCGATCATGGCCCGCGCGCCGGCGTCGCCCAAGCGCGGCGTGGCCAGCTTCAAAATGCGCGTGTAACCGCCGTTGCGGTCGAGGAACCGCGGCGCCACCTGCTCGAACAAGACGCGCACGGCCTGCTTGTCGCCCAACATGGTCAGCACGCGGCGCCGCGCGGTGACGGCCGGCGCTCGCGCGGCGGCCCACTTCTGCCACTGCGGACCCTGCCGCCAGCGCTTCCACTCTTCGCTGTCGCGCTGGGCGTCGCTGCCGAACTGCAAGGCCTCTTCTTCGGCCCGCAAACCGCGTACGGCGATGGTGATGCACTTCTCGACGACGGGCCGCAGCTCCTTGGCTTTGGGAAGCGTGGTGATGATCCGGCCCTTGACCTTGGGAGCGTTCTCGTCGTGCTCGGCGTCGCGCTCGGTGAGAAACAGAGCGCTGGCCAGGTTGCGCAGCAGTGCCCGTTGATGGCTGGGCGACCGCCCCAAAACACGGCCTTTTCGTCGATGTCGCATGGCTTGGTTACCTCGTGTTGAGTTCTATGTTTAACGCCCAACGCCTATCGCCTTGAACGCGGTGGGCCGGCGCTCGCAAGCTCGCTGGTCCCACCCTACCCTCCTCACACCGACGATGCCGCCGGCACGCGCATGCCGAGCCGTAGTCCCAACTCGCCCAGCTTTTCGCGCACCTCGGACAGCGCCTGATCGCCAAAATTGCGGATGTCGAGAAGTTGGTCCGGCGTCCGGCTCACCAATTCCCGGAGGGTCTGAATGTTTTCCTGCTCCAGAGCATTCAGGCAGCGCACCGAAAAATTCAAGTCGGTCACGCGCTTGCTCAACCTCTCTTCGAGCATCGCCTCCGACAGCACCGGAGCGGCCGAACGGCCATCGCCAAACACCTGCGGGCCCAACTCGGAGTACTGAATGAACGGGTTCAGATGCTTGCGGAGAATCTTGGCGGCCTCCACCATCGCCATCTCCGGGCCGACGGAGCCGTTGGTCCAAATCTCCAAAGTCAGTTTGTCGTAGTTGGTCTTTTGCCCGACGCGCGTCTCTTCGATTTCGTAGCGCACGCGAACCACCGGGCTGAAAATCGCATCGACCGGAATAATGCCGATCTCGACGTTCGGGCTGTGTTCCGTGGCGGGCACGTAGCCGCGGCCGTTTTCCACCACCATCTCGATCTCGATCGGCACGTCTTCGGTCAGCGTGGCCAGCACATGGCTCTTGTTGATCACCTCCACCGTGTCGTCGGTCTTGACGTCGGCCCCCGTCACCAGGCCCTTGGCCTTCTTCTCGATGCGGATGACCTTGGTGCTCTCGCTGTGGTTCTTGACCACCAGCGCCTTGATGTTCAACACGATGTCGGTCACGTCCTCGACCACGCCGGGCAAAGTCGTGAACTCGTGCTGCGCCCCGTGAATCTTGACCTGCGTCACCGAGCTGCCTTCCAAGCTCGACAGCAAAATCCGCCGCAAGCTGTTTCCGATCGTCGTGCCGAAGCCGCGCTCGAACGGCTCGGCGATGAACTTGCCGTAGGTGGAAGTCAACGTCGACCGATCGCACGTCACTAGACTGGGCAACTCAAGCCCACGCCAACGAATCCGCATGTGAACCCTCCCGCGAAAAAAGACCGTCGCCTCGGCTGCGATCCGAGCGAGTCTGAAACCTCTATCAGCCAGTGCTTACTTGGAGCACAACTCAATGATCAATTGCGTCTGGACCGGAATCGAGACGTCGAAATCTTCAGGCAAGCGCGACACGCGCCCCTCCGGAATCGGTCCCTCGCCCAGCGTCAAGAAGTCGGGCACCTGGCGCTGATTCTCGGCCAGGTTCGCCTGCACGGCCTGCAGACTCTTGGCCCGGTTCTTGGCCCGCACCACGTCGCCCGGCTTGAGCAAATAGCTGGGGATATTGACCCGCTGGCCGTTGACCGTGATATGCCCGTGGGCCACCAACTGCCGGGCCTGGGCGCGGCTTTGGCCGAAGCCCAGCCGATGCACGACATTGTCCAGCCGCCGCTCCAACAAGCTCATCAGCGTGGCCCCGGTGTTGCCCTTCGACCGCTGCGCCTCGGAAAAGTATCGGCGGAACTGGCGTTCGAGGACGCCATAGTAGTGCTTCACCTTCTGCTTTTCGCGAAGGTGGATGCCATAGTCGGTCAGCTTGCCGCGGCGTTGGTTGTGCATGCCGGGGTTGGAATCGCGCCGCTCGATGCCGCACTTCGGCGTATCGCAGCGCGTTCCCTTGAGGAACAGCTTCATTCCCTCGCGGCGGCAAAGTCTGCAAACAGGTCCAGTATGACGAGCCATGGTGTACGGTTCAGAGTTCAGGGTTCAGGGTTCAGTCGCCAGCCCGATATAAATGCGCCACTTGATCTCCACTCGACTAGCTACTAACCACTAGCTAGACGCGACGTTTACGCGGGGGCCGGCAGCCGTTGTGCGGCAGCGGCGTGACGTCTTCGATGCTCTTCACCGTGATGCCGGCCGACTGCAAGGCGGTGATTGCGCTTTCGCGTCCGCTGCCCGGCCCTTTCACGCGCACGTCGACTTCTTTGACGCCGAATTTGATTGCCTTTTCGGCGGCCTGCTGCGAGGCGCATTGGCCGGCGAAGGGCGTACTCTTGCGGCTCCCTTTGAAGCCGCACGTGCCCGCACTCGCCCAGCAGAGCGTGTCGCCCTTGGTGTCGCTGATGGTTACGGTCGTGTTGTTGAACGTCGCCTTGATGTGCGCCACGCCCAGCGTGACATTGCGGCGCACCTTTCGTCGTTTGGTCTTGGCCACCGGTTAAATCCAGTCCTCTTATTTCAGGTCTTTGACGCCCTTCTTGCCGGCCACCGTCTTCTTGGGTCCCTTGCGGGTGCGGGCATTGGTCCGCGTGCGTTGGCCGCGAACCGGCAGCCCGCGTCGATGACGGATGCCGCGATAACAGTTGATGTCTTTCAGCCGCGAGATGTTCTGAGCCAGTTGCCGCCGCAACTGTCCCTCGACGACGTAGTCTTTGTCCAGCAGCGCCGCCAGCCTAGCCAACTCATCTTCGGCCAGGTCGCGGGCGCGGGCCGCCGGATTGATGCCCGCCTTGTGGCAAAGCTCGCGTGCGACCTTCTTGCCGACCCCGTAAAGGTATTGCAGCGAGATGATCGCCGGCCGGTCGTTCGGAATATCGACACCCAATAGACGTGGCATAACTTGTTGTTTCCCTTGAACTTAAATCGTCTCGCCCCTGCCTGGCGCAACGGGGCTGACGTTTCAGCGGAGCGGCCCTTCCGATCAGCCCTGGCGTTGCTTATGGCGCGGATTGCTGCAGACGACGAACACCACGCCGCGTCGGCGGACGAGCTTGCAGTTTTCGCAGATGCGTTTCACGCTGGCGCGTACTTTCATAGCCTGACAACTTCCTGATCGATCGGCCTGATTGAAAGCGACTGAGTATAAACCTAAGATGCCAAAGGGTTCAAGGGCCTCTCGAAAAGATTTTTTCGCTTCGGCACGCCGTCAGTGCTTGGCTAGCTCTGTCAGCCACCGCCTGGCATCCATCAATCAACGACGGATCGAGCATTAGAGGGGTTTTTCATTAATTCATAGGCCGCTGGACGCTTCGCCCGCGTCGTCGGTGCCGTTCACATCGATCGGCGCCGAGTTCGCTTCAATACTGGGGATGCTGCCAGGCAAAATCTGGGCAATGCGGTCCAAAGCGTCACGCACGTCGGCATGAATTTCGTCGGCCGCCGAGAGCTGCGCCAACATGTAAAGGTCGCGTTTGGGTAAGGGGGAGTGCGTCTTGCCGAGCAACTCGGTGAGAAAATCACTGGCCTTAAGATCGCGGAGGGCCGGAATGTCTCGGAGAAAGTCGATGCCCGCGGGAAAATTGGAGGCGAATTCCGCGTCAACGATTTGCTCGTCGGCTTGTGCAAACAGAGCATCCTGCCGATCTTGCAGGTAGCGCCTGACCAGCGCGGGCACGAGGAGGTAGTTTTCGATCTCGTATCTGCCCCATCGGAACATGTCGAGCCCCTCAGGGGCCCGCAAATCGCCGGAACGCTCCACGGCGTCGCGATCGACGATGACCAGCCCCTTGATTCGCTCTTGGGCCAGGCGCAGACACTGGAAATGCTTCTTGGCGTCATCCAGGTTGCCTTTGCCGTGCAATGGGACGACGTAAGGAAACCGCAGAAAATCGGCCGCCCGATGGTCGAGCACATTGGCCCAGCTATGAAGCAGCTTGTGGTCCGATCCGTCTTCCACATACAACACCGCACCGACGTGGTCCGCCTGCAGCAGGTCGAGTGCCGTCAATCGCCGTAGGGCCTCTTGCACGCGTTGCTTTTCTTCAGGCCGCAACAACCGCCGTGGCGATTGTCCGATGAAGGAAATGATTTGTTCGGGCTCCTCGCCGCTGAGCAACACCTCAGCATGGGTCGCCACAATCAGCTTGCAACTCCGGCGGTGGGCCACCAGGCGAAGGTGATCGAAGATCTCGCGCTGCAGAATGAAGTGCAGGTGGGCATCGGGCTCGTCCAGCAGGAGCACCGCTGCGCGGCGCGCGTGAAAGAAAGCCAAAAGCAGCAGCACCTGGTGGAATCCGCTGCCGGCGTTGGCGATGTCAAGCTTGGGCGGGCGCGATGCCTTGTCTGCCGGGTTCGGTTTGGGTCGATACTCGCATACGACATAGGGCCGCGCCTCGGAGAACTCCGGCGGGAGCAACTCGCATTGAAAGAGCCGCTCGATGTCGCCCTGCAGGTCTTTCCAAGCTTGTTTACCGGCGGGGGCTTCCCAGATCTCAAGCAGCAGGTTACGGACGATCTCGCCGGGCTTTCCCTCACCTACGAGCTTGTTCTGAATGCCGGGAGCGTGACGCGGTTCCTGGGTTCCGATGCCCGAGAATGCCGGCACATGCACGACGTTCAGAGACTGCGCAAATTCCGGCAGCTTCTCGATGGGGGTCGGGTTGTCCGGCGCGGTGACCGGCCGCACGTAGACCATTTTTTCGTTCGCATACATGAACTCGATGGTCAGCGACTCTTCCACACGACGGCCTTGACCGACGGTAACCTCGATGTAGATCGGGGCGGACGTGGGCTGTTTCTTGCCGGGCACTTTTCTGGCGGTGTGTCGGTTCAGCCAGAGTAAGTTCATCTCGCGGAGCGGCAGCGCGGTAAACTCGTCCAGGACCAAGCTGATCCGCCTCTTTCCGCCGCTCTCCCCTCGCTCAGCCAGCCAACGTCTCAGAGCGAGATGCCACGCCGCGATGGCGTGCAGCAGGGTGGTCTTGCCGGAATTGTTCGGTCCGGCCAGTAAGATGGAATTGCCGGTGAGATCGAAGACCTGATCGGCAAACCGCTTGAATCGAACCACGCGAACGCGGGCAATCACCAGGACACTCCAAAAATGGCAGAAGCCCGGCAGTCGTGCGACCACGACACGCCAGGCGGGAACACGTGTCCCCATAGAATACCAAAAAACTGGGTGCTCGTAACCGCTTGGCAGGCCGTGGATTGCAGTTCGCGGTTCCTTTTGTGCGGCGCTGAAATGGGGGGTCAGTTCGTGCTGGGGCGGCGAAACCGCCGTTTAAAAAATCGTTTTTCCGCGCGAACCTTTTGCCGGCCCGTGCGTCGATTACGGTATCTGCCGGGTTCATTTCCCGGCCGATGACGGTATTTCGCCCCCTTGCGCTTGACGGCGCGATCTGGGCATGACAGGCTTAAGCGTAAGAGGGCGGGCGATAACGGATTCGCCCGCCACGCGTAACTTCTCTCCAATCGCGCTAAATAAGCGCAAGAAGGTTGCCATGCGGAACATCCTCCACACCTTGACCAATTCGACCGTTGCTGGCATTCGCCAGGACCGCCTGGTCGTGGGTACGGTGGAGGTGCGCCGCGATAACCTCTTGTGCATGCGCGACTTCTATCAACACGCCACTCAGGCGGCGGCCAGGTTTTTAGCGGCACTCGAACGCCTGCTCAAGCCGGCCACGGCCCTGGCGCTGACAACGGTCCCGGCGAGTTCATGCTCGCAGACCGGACCAGCGCCGCGGTGCTGGCAGCGGAAACCCGCCGCCCAGCACCCTTCCGCCAGACGGAGCTAAGCGGTCGCCCGATTCGGGCGAACCCTCAGCACTGATTTTGGACGGAAGGCGGCCGCCGGGCTGCGAAGCGCGAGATCCATTGCGATCTTTCATTCGCCGACCGTGACTTGCCCCGTTTTTTTTGCGTGTGCCTGTGGCCGCAACGTTTGCGGCAGCAAAAGGAGAGAATCATGACCGCCCTTGAAGAGACCGAAGAACTGACGAACGAGAAGCTGGAGTTGGTGGCACGGGTGCGCGCCGCCCAACAGGGCGACCGCGAGGCCTTCGGCCAACTGGTCGAGCAGTTTCAGGGGGTCGTGTTCGGCACGGCCCTGCGGCGGCTGCGCGACCGGGGCGAGGCGCAGGAACTGGCCCAAGAGGTGTTCGTGCAGGCCCTGCGCAAGATCGGCCAACTCCGGCAGCCGGAGTGCTTCGGCGGCTGGCTGCGGGCGATCGCCAACCGGTTGGCGATCAACCGGCAGGTGCGTCGTGGTCCGGTCATCACGGCCGAGCGCGAGACGTTGGAGGCGATCAGCCAGGACACCGACACGCCGTTGGCCAACGTGCTGGCGGCCGAGCGTCGGCGTCAGGTGCGGGCAGGTCTGCGCCGGCTGGGACCGCTCGACCGCAAGACGCTGGTGGCGTTCTACGTCAAGGGCCACTCCTTGATCGAGATGAGCGACGAGTTCCACTCGCCGGTCGGCACGATCAAGCGCCGGCTGCACGTGGCCCGGAAGCGGCTGGCCCGCGAGCTGGAGGAGCTGGCTCCGGCGTAAGCGTGGGTGGCCCGGCCGGACCGCAAGGTCCGGCCGGGCCGGCGGGGGTAGTGTCTTAGATTTGGGTTTGTCTCACGAACGCAGCCATCCTCGTAGGGTGGGAGCGGCGAGCTTGCGAGCGCCGGCCCACCATCGTTCGGCATGAGGCATCAGGTTGTTCGTCCTGACGCCTGACACCTGAAAGCTGACGCCTCTTCGTGGTGGGCCGGCGCTCGCAAGCTCGCTGGTCCCACCCTACGCTTTCCCCCCGTGGCCATTTGGCACGATCGCTACCACCAGCACCGACTTGCCCTTTCCGGCCGGCGTTGCTTGCAAGCCGACGCCGGCTGTCGCATAATGGTCGCATGGATGCCATCCTTGCTCGGCTCGAACAGATCTTTCGCACCGTCCTGCTGGACGACAGCTTGACGCTGACACCCCAAACCAGTGGGAAGGACTTGGATGGCTGGGACTCGCTCACGCACGTGACCGTGATGGTCCATGCCGAGCGGGAGTTTGGCGTCCGGTTCACGAGCTCCGAAATCTCCGGATGGCAGAACGTCGGCGAGCTGGCGGAGCTGATCGAGGCCCGTCTGCGGCAAAAGGTCGACGCGGCCGCGCATTGACGCCAGCGGCGGCGGCGGACAGGCGGAGGTAAGTTAGGGTCGAGGTGGGCGAGCAAGAGGGTGGCCGACTTCGTGCGAAGCGGATTCTGACACGAGATGGACCTATCCACACTCGATCTCTATGGCCCAGGCTTCTGGTGCGTCCTGGCGCTGGCGGTGCTGGTGCTGCTGCCGATCGTTTCGCCCGTGCTGCGCAAATGGGCCTGGGCCGCCGTCAACCTGGGGTTTCTCGGCCTGCTGCTGGGCGCTCCCGATCTGCGCCGCGTTTGGGATCTCGTGCAACGATGGTCACTGCGAGATGGGGCGGCGGTGGTGTTTTCGTCCGGGCTGGGCATGGCGTGCGCCGGCGTGCTGGCGGTTTGGATTGTGCTGCGTGCGATCGAACGTCGCCGGCTGAGCGTCTTGCCGCTGATCTTGGGAGGCTTGGCGGTCTTGGGCCTGTTCGTCATGCACAAGCTCTCGGTAAAAACGCTCTACGACGCCGACGGTGTCAGGGAGGCGCTCGACGCCGTTGGACTTTCCCGCGACCGCGTGCAGCCGCTTAAATCAGTGCTGCTGGCGATCGGATTTTCCTACGTGGCGTTGCGGCTGGTCGAAGTGCTGCGGCTGACGCACGAGGGACGGCACCCCGCTCCCGATTTGCCGTCGACGGTCAATTACCTGCTGCCGTTTCACATGCTTGCGGCCGGACCGATCCAGGGTTATGCGGATTTCGTGGCGCAGCCGGCCGTGCCGCCGCCCCTGACCGCCTCGGATGCCCTGCGCGGCGTCGAGCGGATCGCCCACGGATTGTTCAAGAAGTACGTGCTGGCAACCATCGTCGATCGGGCCTTTTTGACGCACTTCAGCGCCGGCTTTCCTTATATGGGCGTCGAAATGGTGTTGTTTTATTTCTGGATCTACCTCGATTTCAGCGCCTATAGCGATATCACGGTCGGGGCGGGCCGCTTGATGGGCGTGGCCACGCCGGAAAACTTCAACCGCCCTTACGTGGCGCGGAACCTGATCGACTTCTGGGACCGTTGGCACATGTCGTTGTCGCGGTTCGTCTACCGCAACCTGTTCATTCCCGTGCAGCTGGCGCTGCTCCGCCGCGCCGGTCCGCAGAGGGCGCTGTGGTGCGCCAGCGTGGCGTTCACCGTGGCGTTCGTGCTTTGCGGCCTGTGGCACGAGTTGAACTGGCGCTGGCTGATGTGGGGCGTGCTCAACGCCGCGGGGCTGGTGACGGTCAACTGGTACCGCGCCTGGCTGCAAAAGCGGCTCAGCCGTGAAGCCATGAATCGTTATCGTGCCAATCCCGGCATCCGGGTGGCGGCCTCCATCTTGACGCAGGTCTTTTTCGCCTTCACGCTACTGGTAGCGAATTGGCCGCGAGAATAGAGTGTAGGGTGGGGCAAGCTCGCTGGTCCCACCCTACGATGACGATTAAGTGAAAGCGAAAAATGGCAGGTTCGAAATCGAACGAAGGCGGCATCCCGTTCTGGCAGTTTGTCCTGCGGCTGCTGTGGGTGGTGGTTCAACTCCTGTTGGTATATTGGCTAGGTGAAAGCGGTGCGCAGTTTTTTTACCAAGGTTTTTAGACGGCTGGCGGCGGCGGGCTTCGACCTCTCGCGCTATCGCGGCATTCTCGTCGTGATGGCCGGCGTGCTGCTGGTCTTCGTGGCGATGCACTACGTGCTGGGCTTCACGTTCGGCAGCGACGCCGCCGCGCTGCACCCGCGGCAACGGCCGCTGGGCTGGCAGATGTACGAAAAAACCTGGGGCCGGGTGGCGGCCATCGACCGCTTGCACCTGCACGGCCAGTTGCCGCCCGGCACGCGGCTGGGGGTTTATATCGGCGTTTCGACGACCGCCACGGGCATCCAGCGCAAATACCTGGACGCCGGGGCCACTTCTGCCGACCGTTGGATCGTGCTGACTGGCGCCGGCTTGAGCTTCGAGAACCTCGAAAGCGTGATGCAGCCGATCTTTTTTTGCAGCTTGAAGCCGTCCGTCGTCGCGTTGGGAGTTCATCCCCAGATGCTCGTGGGCGAACGTTATCTGGGCGATGAGCCGACGATGGTGCCGCAGGCGGTCGTCGGCCGCCGTCTCCGGTCGTTGCGCACGAGCCTGGCTTTTCTGAGTCCGTTGAGCGGCATTTATATGCACTGGGGCATTTTCCACCGCATCGTGGTCGGTCACTTTTTGCGATCGCACATTTACTCTTTGCGGCTGTGGGTGTTTCGTCTGGCGGGGGTCAGCGCCGAGCGGTTGTTCGCTCCCAGTCCCGAGCCGTGGGACGACGATCCGCTGTGGCTTTGGCACCTGGACGACCGGGAAGGCGAGTTTTCCCACCTGCAGATCGACTTCTGGTCGAAGCGCGGGCACTTCAAAGCCGAGAATTACGATCCTGACGGCGACCAGGCACGTTCGTTTGTCCGCATGTTGCGCGACTTTCGCAAGCTGGGGGCCAAGGTCTATGTGATCAACATGCCGATGCGGTCGAACATCCGGCGTCAAGTTCCGCCCAACGCCGAAAAGTGCTTTCGGGACGTGATCGCGAGCGCGTTTCCGGAAGATCCGCCGACGGTGGTCGACCTGCACGACGCGATGCCCGACCAGTTTTTCACCGACGAGGCGCATCTGTCGAAAACCGGTTCCAACAAATTATCGAAGATGGTCGCCGAGCGCCTGCAAGCGCCGGATTGACGCGCCGCGCCCCGCGGTCGAGAATGGTTTATTCGCCGCGACCGCTGTCGGTTGGATCCGCCACCACGGCAGGGCGGGTTGATACGTGCGTCGTCGGTATCGTGCCCGAATCTCTCGCGGAGCGACGACGCGGCGTCGGCTTTCCGCGGCATCCAAACGGTCGCCGTCTTCAACCTCCCCCAGCGCTTCGGCAGACACCCGGCCGTTTTTGGCCAGCGTGCCGTCGTAATCCGTGGCGAGCGTCAGAAATCGCATTGATCCACACCTATCGCCCTGTTGCGTCCGGCCGCCTTTCGGGCAATCAAGCTCGCCACATAAGCGCCCTTGAATCCAGCGTCGATATTCACCACCGTCACGTTCGCCGCGCAGCTATTGAGCATGCTCAACAGCGCCGCGATGCCGCCCAGATTGGCGCCGTATCCCACGCTCGTCGGCACGGCGATGACCGGGCAATCGACATAGCCGCCGACCACGCTCGGCAACGCTCCTTCCATGCCGGCGATCACCACCAGAGCGTCGACGCCCGCCAGCTCCGGCAGCCGGGCAGGAAGGCGATGCGGCCCGGCGACGCCGACGTCGTAAACCATCGTCACGCGCACGCCCATCCAATCCGCCGTCTCGCGGGCCTCTTCGGCCACCGGCAAATCGCTGGTGCCCGCCGTAATGATGCCCACGTGGCCTTGCGGCGACCGTTCGGCCTGCGGCAGACGCGCGAGCGGGATTCGAAATATCCGGCCGACCGGATTGTAAACCGCGCGGTCAAATCGCAACAGCAGCGGTTCGGCCTGTTCGGCGGAGATGCGCGTGGCCAGCACCTGGATGCCGTTGGCCAGCAGCCCCTCGAAGATGTTCGTCAAAGCATCGACCGACTTTCCTTGGCCGAAGACGACTTCGGGAAAGCCGCAGCGCCGCGTGCGATCGAGATCGAGTTGGGCCACGCCCACGTCGGCGATGGCGCGTCGCGAGAGCCGGTCGGTGAATTCGTCGACCGATAGCTCACCGCCGAGCAGTTGCTCGGCCAGCAAACGAAGGCTCTCGACCTGCATGAGCGTTGCTTACTGCTCGGCGGCGACCACTTTTTGGGCGCAGTCGATGCAATAAGGGGTGTAGGGCAGGGCTTCCAGGCGGTTCTCGGCAATCGGTCGGCCGCACTCCTCGCATCTGCCGTAGTTGCCCCGCTCGATGCGGTTCAGGGCCTCGCGAACGTCGTTGAGAAGGGCTTCTTCGTTGTGAATCACCTCCAGGGCGCCGTCCAGGCCCTCGCTGTCGCGATCGGCATTGTGCGTCGGCACATGCGACAGGTCGCCGCCAGGATTCGCTTTTCGCGGCACTTCTTCGATGAGGTGGTTCACCTCGCCGTTCAAGCGGTCACGAATCTCCACCAGCCGCTGTTTGCAATTTTCCAATGCCGCCTTACGCATAGAAGCGATTCTCCGTCTAAACTTGGTAGTGCGGTAAATCAACCGGCGCCGGCAGTGCAACCGCCGTACCAAAGTATTCTAGCATGGTGGGCCGGGGATTGCACGTGTTCGGTATAATTCCCAGAACGCCCGCCTACCGCGTCAGAAGAGCACATCGATGAGATCGCCTCCGCCAACACGACTCGCTAGTTTTCTGATCGCGGGCCTCGCTTGGTCGATCGCGGCCGAAGCTTTGGCCGACACGCCATCGAAAAACCCTCCGCGCCGCGCCGGCGTCCATTGGACGTTCCGCGACGTCGCCGTGCAAACGTTGCTCGAACGCTTGAAGCGCTTCGGCGTCGAAGTGCCGGTCGAGTTGTCGGGTCAGGTCACGGTGCGCCTGTCGGCCGGCGCTCCGTGGCGGTCGCTGTGGCGGCCGAGCGCCTACGAAGTCGAGGGAGACCTGACTTCGCCTTCGCTCACCGTGGCCGGCTTCGAGCTCAAAAGCCTCTCGCTGCACCTTGTTTACGCCGACGGCGCCCTGCGGCTCACCGACATGAAGTTCATCGTGCCGGACAAGGACGGCCGCGATGGAACGGTGTCGGGCACGGCCCGCATGCAGGCGCGTCCGCCCGGCGATCTCACCGCCGAACTTTCGCTCGTTCAATTGCCGCTGGCCACGCTGTTCGACCGCGTACACCAACTGTCCGGACATGCCAGCGGCACAGCCTCGGGACGCTTCAGCGGGCGGGTGCCGGTCGATGGCATTCGCGACCCGGCTCGTTGGCAGGCCGCCGGGCGTTTGACGCTGGACGACGTGCAAGCGGTGGGCCTGCCGCCCGGACGATTGACTCTCGATCTGCGGTTGGCCCGCGGCCGCGCGGCGCTCAGCAATCTGTCTGCGACGCTGGCGCAGGCCCGGCTCAGCGGCTCAGCCGATCTGAAGTTGGCCGCGCCCTACGACTTCACAGCCCGATTACGCGCGGCGGTGCCCGACCTGGCCTGGCTGAAGAATCTCGACGCGGAGTTCGCGCCGCCCGTGGCGGTCGACGGATCGTTCTCCCTAAGCGCGGACGCCGTCGGCGCGCTCGAACCGCGGCGCGTTCGCGCGCGGGGCGCGCTCACCGGCCAGCAGCTCAAAGTTGAAGACATTCACATCGACCGCTTGCGGGTGCCATTCGAAGGGACGCTGGGCCGCGTCCGCCTGACGGCCATCCGCGTCGATCTCTACGGCGGCCAGGTGCTGGCCAACCTGTTGCTTCCCACCGAGCTGGCCGGAAACGTCGGCGCGGGCGTGCGAGTGCGAAACGTCGACGTCGGACGACTGGCGGCCGACGTGCTCGGCCAGCGGCAGCCCTGGCGCGGCTTGGCCTCGGCAACGGCCCAATGGCAAGCGCCCGCCCAGCGGTTGCTCGATCCCGAAGCCTGGAACGGCCAAGGCGATTTTGCCGTGGGCCGCGGCAACTTGCTCGGCATCGACGTCTCCCGCGTCGCCGGCAACTTTACGCTTGGCAACGGGCAAGTTCGCGTGACTTCTGTGACCGTCAATTCGGCCTTGGCGCAGCTCACAGGCAACTTCAACTACGAGATTTCCGAAAAGCGGGCCACGGTGTCTCAAATCGCCGGCCGTCTCGGCGGCGGTACGGTCAGCGGCTCCGCCCGGCTGGGGTTGGCAGCGCCCTACGAGTTCGGCCTCAAGCTCGCGGTGGCCAATGCCGATCTTTCCGCCGGCAATCGGCTGGCGACCAACCTGCGGCCGCCCGTGCGGGTGGGCGGCCTGATGAACGCCTCCGCCGACCTGCGCGGCGAGCTGGAACCGCTCGAAGTCGACGGCGGCGGCAACTTCAACGCTCGCAACCTGCGGTTCGACGGAGCGAGGGTCGACTCCCTGGCCTTCGATTTTTCGGCGGCCCGCGACAGCATCACGGTTTCTCGGCTGGCGGTCGTCGCCTACGCCGGCCGCGTCGATGGCACGATCGCGATTCCCCTGGCCGAAACCAGCCAGGGCAACCTCGATCTTCGCTGGCGGCGCGTCAATTTTGGCCGCATGTTGGACCAGATCGGCAAGCAAATCGGCAGCGTCGCGAGCGTTCTTCCGCCGAATCTCGCGCAGGCCGTCGCCGAGTCACGCTTCGAGGGTTGGACATGGGGGCACGTCACCGCGGCCGCGCCGGCCGGCAAACTCACCGACCCGACGAATTGGACGGGCGATGTCGACGTCTCGCTGGCCTCCGTGCGCGCCTTCGGCTGGTCGATGAAGCAGGCCTTCCTGCGCGGAACGCTCGCCGACGGCCGCGCGGAGCTGACCCGGCTGGCCTTCGATCTGGACGACACCCGGCTGCGCGGCACCGCCAGCCTGAATCTGGCGGCACCCCACGATTTCCAGGCGAAAATCACGCTCGACAACGGCCATCTCGCCGACGTCAACAAACTTCCCCGGTCGCTCCGTCCGCCGCTCAAGCTGGCTGGCGATTTCAACATTTCGGCCGACGCCAGCGGCACGCTCGATCCGCTGGAAGTGACCGGCGACGGCTCGTTGACCGCCCAGGCGATTGAGGCCGGCGGCGCCAAAGTCGATGCTCTCGATGTCCAATTCACGGCGTCAAAAGACAAGCTCGAACTGACGCGGTTCCGGGCCGATCTCTATGACGGAAGCGTCCATGGCCGCGCCTTCCTTGCCTTGACGGGCGAGGAAGCCGGCCGGACCGCCTTCGACTGGGAGGGGATCGACCTGGGGAGCCTGCTCACCGACATGGGTCGATTGCCCGTTCGCTTGAGCGGCCAGATTAGTGGCAAGCTCGGCATTGCGGTTCCCGCCGGCCGGCTGGCCGACATCGCCCGTTGGAGCGTCCATGCCGAGTTCGATACCTCTCCATTGCTGGCGGGTTCGGCCGCCTTGGGTCAGTTGAGCGGCCGCCTCGACTATGAACGCGGCACGCTCGATTACAACGTGCATGGCGCCGTCTTGCGCGGAACGCTCGAACTCGCCGGTCGCTGGCAGCCGAGCGCTCCGCCAGGCGAACAACCCGTCAACGAGGGTCGCTTCGAGCTGGCGGCCGTGCAGTTGGATGCGCTCATGCCGCTGTTGGAGGCGCGGGGCGTGTCTGGCCTGCTCACGGGGCAGATCAGCCTTCGCGTTCAATACGAGCACGACGCGCACAGCGGTCTGCCCGCCGGCACGGGCGACGTGTCGATCGACAACCTGACGCTCAACGGCATTGTGTTGTTCGACGAGCTGCGCGGCGTGGTGCGGCTGGCGGGCGAGCAGGTGGAGCTGGCCAATCTTTCCGGACTTTTCGCCGACGGCTCGTTGACAGGCTATGCGGTCGTGTATTTGAATCCGGCCCGTCGCGGCACGTTCCGCATCGGTCTTTCAGGCGTGGAGCTGGCGCAACTTGTGGCGCTCTCGCCCAAAGCGGCGGTGCCGGTGCGCGGCACGCTCGACGCGCAACTGCAAGGCTTTTTCGGCGGCCGTCGCCCGGTGCAGGTCAACGGCGCCGTGGCGGTCCGCGAAGGTCGCGCGGCGGGCATCGAATTCAGCGGCCTGCGCCTGCCGCTGGCCGGCAACGTCGACACCGGCGGCCGCGGCGTCATTCAACTGCACGGCGCCAGCGGCGAACTGGCGGGGGGCCGCGTCGTGGGCGACGTCGACCTGACCTTGGCCAATGGCCTGGGAATCAAGGGCAAGGGAAAGTTTACGCGCATCGACCTGCGGACCTTGTTGCACTCGATGGCCAGCGCCAGCCGGCTGGCCAACGGCAAGATCAGCGGCCTGTTTACTCTGGCCGGACGGAACGTGCGGACCATCAACGAACTGACCGGCACGTTGAATGCCACGCTCAGTGACACGCAGGCCATGTCGCTGCCGGTCTTGCAGCAGACGCTCCCTTACCTGACCGGCGGCGTTTCCGGCTCGACCACGTTCGACGAAGGAACGCTGCGGGCCAATCTCTCGCGGGGGGTTGTTCGCGTCGAGCGGTTCTCGCTGGCCAGCGGCAGCATTCAGATTTATGCGCAAGGCAACGTCTCGCTGGCCGGCCGGCTCAATCTGAACGTCACGGCCAAGACCGGCCAGTTGAACGCCCGTGCGCAAGTGGTTGCCTGGCTGGCGGCGCGCGTGGCGTTGGTGGCCGCGCCGCCGGTGGGCCTGCTGCTGGAGGCGACGCAGTTTCTTTCCAACCAGGTCGTGAACTTGGAAGTCACCGGCACGGTCCGTTCGCCGACCATTCGCGTCAAGCCGCTCGAATTGCTCGGCCAGGAGGCCGCGAGGTTTTTCCTCTACCAGGGCATACCGTGACCGGATCGAAATGTCGCACTCGGTCGCAAGGCCGCAGTTCCCAAAAAAACCGGCTGGACGCCCGCCAATAATCCGCTATAATTGGGTTACGAATGACGCGGGGTGGAGCAGTCCGGTAGCTCGCGAGGCTCATAACCTCGAGGTCGCAGGTTCAAATCCTGTCCCCGCCACTTTTTAAGGCCGCCTCCATGTGAGGCGGCCTTTTTTTGCGGTTTGTTTCAGCTATCTCGACCTTCGCTGATGGACCTGACGAGGAAAAAACGCCGTCCGCCGGAATCGTAGACCGCTCACTCCGTGAGCGGAACGGCC
>DATLUO010000245.1 GCA_035533075.1 Pirellulales bacterium
GATCCAAAATACGGCCATCTACTCCCGCTGCCAGCGTTGAGCATCCTTGCTCTTCCATCGTCACAGCCTCCTTGATGCTTGGTTTTTGACCAAACATAAGTTATCAGGAGGCTGTGACTTGCGCAAAGACGAACGGTATTGGGCTTAAGCGACACAGCATTTTTGAAGGCTCCCCTTCGATGGAGGACCTCGAAACTGATCGGCAGACGCTGACGCGCTTGGTGGGGTGAATTCCCGATGCTCATCGTAGCTGACAGTTCGCCCCTGATCGTGCTGATCAATATCGGCCAAGTAGGGCTGCTCCCCGAACTGTTTGGTGAGGTCGTTATCCCGCCTGCGGTTGCCGAAGAGTTGCGCGCCGATAAACGGCCACCTGCCGTCCAGGCTTTTATTGCCGCGCCACCAGGCTGGCTCATCGAGCGAGTCCCTGCCGCCGTTGAACCGATCCCGGCACTGCACCCCGGGGGAGCTCGCAGCCATCAGTCTGGCGATGGAACTGAAGGCGGATTTGCTGCTCATCGACGACTCACAGGGCCGGAAAGCTGCCGCCAGCCGCCAGATTCCATTCACCGGCACAATTGGAGTGCTTGAGTTGGCTGCCGACAGAGGGCTACTTAACCTGCGCGACGCCTTTGAACGCGTGAAGCAAACCGACTTCTGGATATCGCCGGATCTGCTCGATGAGCGCCTTAAGCTTTGGCTAACTCGCAATTCGCCGCATTGACCTCCGCTCAGCGAAGCAAATGCTGCCCGCACAGCGCGCTGAGCGAGGCCTCGTCCGTCACCTGGCGGGCTTCAATCCCCTGCGCCACCAGCCGGCCGCCGTATTCTTCGAACTCGAACTGGTCGAACACGATGAGCACCCCCACCACCGCGTAACCGCGCCGCCGCAGACTTCCCAGGGCCAAGGCCGTTTCGGGCGTCACCTTGGGCAAAACCGCCACGATGGTCGCGTCCCGCGGCAGGCGGCTGATCGTCTCCAGCACGAGTTGGTCGAACGACAAGCCGTCGGTCAGCTCCACGCGGGCCAGGGTTTCCAGGATGTTCCAGAGCTGCTCGGGGCCTCGTCGCGTCGGCACCATCACCGGCCTCAAACGCTCGCTGTGATCGGCCATGTTTACGTTCTGCTGGGCCGCGGCGCGGCTGTGGTAATCGTGCGCCCATCCCTCCTGGCGGATGCGGTCGGCCGCGTCGCGCCCGTTCGTCACCAGTCCCACCTGTTGGCCCATTAGGTAAACCGCGTTGGCGATGGACGCCGCCGTGGTGACGGCCAGTTCCGACCGCAACGGCTCGTTGCTCGACGGGTACTCATCGCGGTGAAACGCCAGCATCACCGTGGCCCCGGCGATGGTCGACGGCTCATAAATCTTGCTGTGCAGCAGGCCGGTGCGGGCTGTGGCCCGCCAGTTGACGCGGTTCAGCGGGTCGCCCTCTTGATAGGGGCGCACGCCCGCGATCCGCGTCGGATCTTCATAGAGCCGGTGCGTGAGGCGAATCTCGCCCACGGGCCGGCGCGACGCCAGGTCGTAGCCGGCCAGCGGCACCAATCGCGGATAGACGAGCACAAAATGCGGTTCCGTCGCCACGCGATAACGGCGGTGCAATCCGAACAAGTCGCCCGTTTCCAGCACCACCGGCCCGAACTGATAGTAGCCGCGCATCAGAAACTCGACCTGGTAAAGCATCGTCTTCTGCCCGCCGCGGCGGAGCATGCCGATCATCAGCCGCCGGTTATGCACCTTGAGCCGCGGCGGCCGCTGCACCAAGGCCTGCCGCGGCAGACTGTCTTCGACCAACGTCCAGGCCACGGGCAGGCGGCCGCGATTGCGCACCGTCACCACCACGGCGGCCTTGTCGCCGATCTCGGCCGAATCGCAATTGCACTCCCGCGTGGCCGAGAGATTGTCGATCCAATGCCGGGCCACAAAGCGGCTGACGACCATGATGCCCAGCAGCACATACATGGCGTAGGCCAGCAGGCCGAGCTGAAAAACGACGGCCACCACGAGCACGAAGACCGCGCCCAGATACCATCTCATGAAGCGGCCGCTCCCGACGCCACCGGCACCGGCACTTCGGCCAGCACTTCCTCCAGCACCTTGGCGGCCGTCACTTTTCGCAGCCGGCTTTCGGGCTTGAGCACCAGGCGATGGTTGAGCACCGGCGCGACCATGCGCTTCACGTCGTCGGGCAGCACGAAATTGTTGCCCCGCATCGCCGCCACGGCCTGGCTGGTGCGGAACAAGGCCAGCGACGCCCGTGGACTGCCGCCCAAGGCCACGTCGTCGTGCAACCGCGTGCCATGCACGATCTCCAAAACGTAATTGCGGACCTTCTCGTCGACGTAGACTTCGCGGATCGCTTTCTGGCAGGCGATCACGTCGGCCGGCGAGACCACCGACTCGATCTGATCGACCGGGTGTCCGCGTTGCAGCCGCTCCAGCATTTTGCCTTCGTCTTCGAAGCTGGGATAGCCGAGGCTGAGCCGCACCAGGAAGCGGTCGAGCTGGGCTTCGGGCAAAGGGAATGTCCCTTCGTGATCGATGGGGTTCTGCGTGGCCACAACCAGGAACGGTCGTTCCAGCTCGTAGGTGTGCCCGTCGACGGTGACGCGGCTTTCGGCCATCGCTTCCAACAGCGCGGCCTGCGTGCGCGGAGTGGCGCGGTTGATTTCGTCGGCCAGCACGATCTGGGCGAAGAGCGGACCGGGACGAAACACGAACTCGGCGGTCTTCTGGTTGAAGATCGAGGCCCCGGTGATGTCCGAGGGCAGCAGGTCGGGCGTGCATTGCACGCGCTTGAACGAGCAAGCGATGCTCAGGGCCAGCGAGCGGGCCAGCATCGTCTTGGCGACGCCGGGCACGTCTTCCAACAGGATATGCCCTTCGCAGAAATAGGAGACGAGCGCCAGCAACACTTCTTGTCGCTTGCCGAGCACGACTTTCTCGATGTTGCCGATGATTCTTTTGGCGACGGTGCTGACGTTGATCGACATGATGAACTCGGCCGCGACAAGACCGGGAAAAGCCCTCGCGGCTTGACCGCCCGGCCAGGGCCATTATGATCGGTCGCGGAACGAGATCCTAGCGGGCAGCTCAATCACGCAATGCGCAAGCGTCGCCTGCTGCGGCCTAAAGGAGGCCCAGGTTGAATTTTATTGCTTCCTCTACGCGCTGAAGATCGCGCGATGACAATACCCCAACACGCTTCGAGGTGAACCGGCCCATGTCGATTGCGCGAAGCTGGTGGCACATAAAAATGGTTTCTTTTTGGAGGCCGTTATCGGCACTGGAAGGGACTACCACGATATTACGGAAGTGAGACGGTTTTCCGTCCGCGCTCGTTCCCGGCACCACGGTGGCAAGCGACAGTTTCCGATTGATGTCGTTGATCGACAAGACCACCACCGGTCGGGGCTTATACCCGCCCATCTCTCGACCGAATACAGGGTCGAGATAGCAGTAGTAGATTTCACCGCGCTGGGCAAGCAGTATTGATGCCATGAAGCGACCGCTCCGCCGGACGCCTACCGAGCCGATTGCTCAGGCTCTGGCTCGCCAACCTCGTCGCCGCTTATCTCGGAAAAGTCGTACACGCGGGGCCAGAAGCCTTTCTTGATCGGGGTTTCGAAGTCAAAGCCATAGCGCGCGAGCTCATTCCAATCATGGCTAAGATATACCATCGTGGCATGGAAGCTTAACCCATTGCGGACGGCGAAATCGATGAATGCCTGAACGCCCCGAAGAAACTTCGTTTCTCCCTCGGACATCGGGCCTCCCAGAACACGAAGCATATCCACCATCCGCTTCTCAAAGGCCTCGTGCGTTTCTTCCGTCTCGTCCATCTTCATCTCCGTCTCTAATACGACGTCCTGACCGGTGCCGGCCCAGCGCAGCGCACTGTGCGCCATTTGCCTCTCCGGTTCGACCGCCTACGTAAAGTATAGCGGTTCGTGACGCTGCCTCAAGAGCCACACTCGCAGACCCATAAAGCGAATCTGCGATCAACCGGCTGATTATTGTTGCGACTTCCGGCGAAGCAACCTGTCTAGCTCGCGCTCCACTTTGTTCCCGATCAGCTCTTTGGCGGTATCGCGGAGGGCCTGACGACCCAAGCTGCGCAGTTCATGTGTGTCGATCACGGGCTTCTTCAGCGTCCCCCCGATCGGCAACTGCAGCGGCTTTGAGGTGAGCAGGGCGGCAAGCGGCCCTTTGAGCAGTTTGGGATCCGAAAGCCGGATTTCGGCCATCATGGCCAGGCTCTGGTCGAAGCCGACCCAGCCATAGGTTTCGATCGACATGCGCGGCAGCTCCAAGCGCAGCCCGCGGTGATAAACCCGCCCGTCGACCAGGCGAAACTCGACTTGCGACTCGCGCGCCAGGTTCAATTGCCGAGGCTGCACGGCCGCCTCGACGCCAATGGCCTCGGCCAGCGTCGCGACCGCGGATAAGAACTGTTCCGCCAACGGACCGGGGCCGACATCGACGGTGTGCAGGGTAATCATGCCCGCCGTTTGACCTGTCGCCGGGCTGGCCAACGGGATGCGGCCACCTTCCAGGTCGAGCGAAAACTCCCCTTGCGATTCCGTGACGTCCGCCAGCACGGGCAATGCGTACTTCAACCAGGCATCGCACATTTCGGGCGTCACGCGCACATGGTCGATCGCCCGCCCGGCGTCGATTTCCAGCAACCAAGGGCGGACCGGTTGCAGCCGCGCCGCCACCTTGAATTGTCCCAAGTGCTCGGTGCCCGCCGAGGGCATGGCTGCCGCAAGGGCGATCCGGACCGGTTCGCCGTCCGCCCGCGTGCGCTTGAGATCGAGCATCACGCGCTCGAGCGTCCATTCTCGCTTGGCAGCCGGGTCGTGAACGGTCACGGTTCCATTGACGATCTCAACCTCGAAGCCGACGTTCCCCGTCTTCTTCTCGGCTTTGGCCAGTTCCGGGGCGACGACTTCTTCGACTTCGGCCGGCTTCGCCTTGAACGTCACGTCGATCGCCGGTTGATCCACGCGTAGATGCCCGAGGTCGCTTCGGTCGAAGAGCAGATCCATAAGGCTCTTGTCGATAGAAACGGCGGGGATGCTCGCCAGCCGCTGATCTAGTTCGTCGCGTAGCTCGAAGTCGGCGACGGACAGCGGCGAGAACCAACCCATCGAGAGGGAACCGATGGTGGCCCGGCCATCGACTGCGGCCGCGCGCAATGCCGCCGCCAAACCGGCGTTTTTTAGCGGCGTTTTGCAAATCACCGTGGGTGCCGCGAGCACGCCGACCGCGATCGCCGACAAGCCGACGAGCCAGCGGCGACCCCGGCGCTTGGCAACGGGCGATTTCGGTATGTCCCGGTGGGTTTCGACATCGGCGTTCGCAGGCATCGTCATGATGGTCTCCTGGCAGCGGTGCCCGCCCGATTGTAGCCGCAAAGTGAGCGTCTGGCCTAGATGGATTATTCCGCGGCGCACCCTGACCGGAAGCGTATACGCATTGCAATTCTTACAAATCGGCCGCGGAACCGCTACTCGCACGGGGGCCGACTTCTTATTGCAACCATTGTTGCTACAAGGGGTTACGTCCCGCGGTTCGCCGGCGCGACAACCGTGGCACGCAACGTGCTTTTGGGTGTGATGAACCACAACCGCCCGCAACGAGACTCAGGGGAGCCGCGACGATGGATCGACATGCGAAATTCCTGTGGATGAAGGATGTTCTGGAGCATCTCAGCGACTGTCACCATGCCTGGCAGACGGCTGGCACTGAGGATGATCGCTTTCTGGTGGAGTCGATGAAACGCGACCTCGACGAGGTCCGCCGGCTCTGCGAGTCGTTGGCGGGCGATCGCGTGGGCCAACGTTGGGCGACCAGTCGCTGACCGTATTGGTACTGGCCGCGCTCGCAACCTTGGGTTAGCCTGGAATGATCGAACTTTTTCGTTCTTTCGTTCGCGGTCGCCCATGCCCGTCCAGTTCGTCTGCTCGAATTGCCATCGCACGCTGAGTGTCGGCAGCCGCAAGGTCGGATGCACGGTCGCTTGCCCTAAGTGCGGGCAGGCGAACGTCGTGCCGCAGCCCCCGCCGCCGGCAACCGTCGAAGCGGCGGCATCGCCGGCGCCTTCGCCTGCGGCAAGCATGCCGCCTGAGGTGCCGACCGCCGAGCGTGCCGGGTCGAAGGGCGAAGCATTCGAGTTCAGCGCATTCGATGAAGTTCTGCAACTCATCGACGCCAAGCCGGCAGGTGCGGCGAAGCTGCCGGCGGTAGACGAGCCGAGCAAGCCGGCGGTCGCACCGCCGCCGCCCGTTATTTCTGTTCCTGGTGCGTCCGATCGTGGGCCGATCGCGACGGTGGCTGGTCCGCCGCCCGTGCGTAGCCCGCTTGCTCCGCAAGGGGAAAGAGCTTCAAACCTAGGTAGCCCGCTTGCTCCGCAAGGGGAAGGATCACCAGACTTAGCAGCTCTTCCTAAAGAGGAGCACCAAGCGAATGCAACGGCCTTCCGCTCACGGAGTGAGCGGGCTACGTGGTCGACCGCGATGCGGCGCGGGCAGCGACAGCCCGGCCCGGTGCTGTTGGTGACGCGCAAAGCGGTCTATGCCCAGGCGGCACTCATGGTCGGCATGATGCTGTTGGCCTTTCTCGCCGGCTGGCTCATCGGTCGCGGCAGTCAGCCAAAAGCAAGCACGGCTCCGGCCGAAACGGTCGGCGAACCCGTCGCATTGGAGGGACGCATCCTATATTCGCTCTCGCCGGGGCAATCGCTGGCCGACGAGCGGGCGGTGGTGATCGCCCTGCCGGCCGGCAAGAAGCCGGCGAAAAAGATCGCCGCGCGGGGCCTGCGGCCCGCCGATGACGACGACCTGAACGCGGCGCCCTCGGCCGAGGCGCTGCGTGCGCTCGGCGGGTCGATCGCTCGCGCCGACGAAAGCGGGCAGTTTCAGTTGGTGGTGCCGAGGCCGGGAAACTATTGGCTGCTGATTATCTCTCACCTTGCCAGCCGCCCCGACGAGTTGGCGATTGCCATGTCCGACGTGAAGGAACTGTCCGAGTACTTCGCTTCGCCGAGCGAGTTGATCGGCCAGCAACGGTACTCTTTGTCGAGTCGGCGGTTGGCCGGCGCGCCGCCCTCGATGGTTCACGAATTCGGCCCCACCGACAAGCTATGACACGTCGCTGGCTTCGTGAGAAGTCAGGCCGGCACCGCCAGAATTCTCACGTGCTTCCGCTACCCGTCGCGTTCAGCCGGCTAGAGCTTTCCGGCTTTGCGTAGATAGGCCAGCACTTCTTCGGCCAGCGTTTCGGCGTCTTTCTTGGCGGAATCGAGCACCAGTTCGGGCTTCACGGGCGCCTCGTAAGGATCGTCGATGCCGGTAAAGCCCTTCAGTTCGCCGGCACGGGCCTTCTTGTAAAGTCCTTTGGGATCGCGGGCCTCGCAGACCTCCAGCGGGGCATCGACCAGGATTTCGATGAAGTCGCCGGCCGGCATGGTGGCGCGGACGGCATCGCGGTCGCGGCGATACGGGCTGATGAAGGCGGTGAGCGTAATCAGGCCGGCGTCGCAAAACAGCTTGGCGACGGCGCCGATGCGGCGAATGTTTTCTTCGCGGTCCTGGGCGGAAAAGCCGAGGCCGAAGCGTTTGGCGAACTCGTCGCCGTGCCGTTCCTTGAGCATGCCCGGCCCGGCGTTGAGGCCGTGCCGCACGTTGTCGCCGTCGAGCACGAAGCTGTGCTTGCCCTGCGAGTGGAGCTTGTGATCGACCAGATTGGCGATGGTGCTCTTGCCGCAACCGCTCAGCCCGGTAAACCAGATCACGCAGCCTTTGTGGCCGTGAAGCCGCTCGCGTTCTTCTCGTGTCACGCTATGTTCGTGCCAATGGACGTTCGTATCGTTCGACATGGCGGTTGGTCAGTCCTCGTACTCGGAAAGGATCTTATATCTCCAGCAAACGACCCATCCTAACAACCGCCGGGAGCGGCGAAAAGGCGTGTTTCTGCGGCGGTGAACAAGCGGGTTGCGGCTCAAGCCTACGGCGTGTCGATCAGTGTGACTTCCAGCCGCATGCCCACCGCGTCGGCATACCTGACCAGCGTCTGGACCGTTGGATTCGGCCGCTCGCCACTTTCGAGCTTCGATAGCGCAGAGCGGTCCATGCCCGTGCGCTCGCTCAGGTCGGCGAGGCTCAGGCCCTTATCTTCGCGCGCGGCCTTCAGTTGTTTCAGTACGTCATCAATTTTGTCCAACGCCGCAACGCGTTGGTAATGGCGATCGAGCAATTCCGGCAGTTCCTCTGCGACCTGATCTCGAATTGCTTGATACTTGGCTGCTTCCTCAGCCGTGAGATGCCGCTGACGAGTGATACGCTTCATCGCTCTTGCCTCCTCGGCACGTCGTAAGCCGTCACCGGGTAAATTGTGTCTTCGTCGATTTGTTCGTAGACAATCAGCAGGTGTCGACCGCTGGCCGTTTCGCCGAATCGAACCGGTCGGCCGGACGATCGGCTAACATCTTCGTCGGTTGGGTTCTCGATTGCTTCCTCGACCTCTTCTTTCGTCACATCGTGCTCGGCACAGTGCTGCACGTTGCCGTCGAGGTCGTCGTCGAGATCCCAAAGGATTGAGATTGAGTGGAATGCCATGGTCGGGCTCTCGCTTCCAGGGAATTATAATACAACAGACGTGGACTTGCCAGTCGTTGTCGCATTCGGCATCCTTCCCGTTTCACTACTCACCCGCATCTGACGCTTTCGTAATCTCATCGGCGAGCGACGTGCCCGTCACCCCAGGCTCCGCCTTGACCCAGCGGCACTCGCTTAAGCTGCGAAACCACGTGAGCTGCCGCTTGGCGAATTGGCGCGTGCGGGTTTTCACCAGTTCGATCGTATCGATAAGCGGCCGGCGGCCGTCGAGATGTTCGAGCACCTCGCGATAGCCCAGCGCCTGGTGGGCCGTGCGGCTCAGTCGCTTGTCCGAGGCCAGCAAGCCGCGGACTTCATCGACCAGGCCCGCGGCGAACATCGCCTCGACGCGAGCGTCGATCCGGCGATAAAGCTCGTCACGCGGCCAGTCGAGCACGAACACACGGCACGCGCTCGCCGGACGCGCGCGGTCGAACTGCTGCTGCCAATCGCTGATCGGGCGGCCGGTCTTCTCCCACACCTCCAAGGCGCGAACCACGCGTCGCACATCACGGGCGTGCAACCGCTGGGCGGCCACGGGATCGACCTCGACCAGCCGAGCGTGCAGCCAGTCGGTGCCGTGCTGCTCGGCTTCGGCCAACAAGCGGCGGCGGAACTCCCAATCGGCCGGCGGCCCCACGAAGATGCCGCGCAACAACGCTTTGAGATAGAGCGGCGTGCCGCCCACGAACAGCACTTCACGTCCGCGGTCGCGCACCTCGGCCGCCAGCGTTTCGGCGGCGGAGACATACTCGGCCAAACTAAAATCCTGGTCGGGCTGGACGAGGTCGATCAGGTGGTGCGTCACTTGCCCGCGTTCGTCGGGCGAGGGCTTGGCCGTGCCGATGTCGAGGCCGCGATAGACGGCCATCGAATCGAGCGAGAAGATTTCGGCGTTCAGCCGCCGGGCCAGCTCCAAGCCGACGGCCGTCTTGCCGCTGGCGGTGGGGCCGGTCAGAAACCAGCAGTCGGCCAAAGGCGTGGGAGCCGAGATGGCGGGTTCGTGACGGGACTCGCTTTTCACTTGACGACTTCCCTTGACGGCGGGCGCTCGGCGCGAAGTAATAGAGGTTCTTTGATTCTCGCCGCAAATCCACCGAGGGAAAGGGCCGATCGTTGAGCGAACCACAGACCGTGCTGACCCGCCTGATGGCCACCATTGAAGACCGCCAGGCGAATCCCTCCGAAAAATCCTACACCAGCCAGCTCCTGACGGCCGGAGTGGCCAAGATCGGAGCCAAAATCACAGAAGAGGCCGCCGAGGTCGTCGAAGCGGCGGGCGAATCCGGCGACGCCGGCCGCGAGCACCTGGTGCGCGAAGCCGCCGACCTGGTCTATCATCTGCTCGTGATGCTGGCCCACTGTGGCAGCAGCCTGACCGCCGTCGAGGCTGAGCTGGCCCGCCGCTTTGGCATTTCGGGCCTGGAAGAAAAGGCCGGCCGCGCGTAGCTGCGCGCGAGGCGAAACGCCTATCGCCTCGCTCCTGACGCCTGAAACCCGACGCCGGCCAGCACGATATCGCCGCGCACGACACCCTCGATCGGCACCGC
This sequence comes from Pirellulales bacterium, assembly GCA_035533075.1. NCBI lineage: Bacteria > Pseudomonadati > Planctomycetota > Planctomycetia > Pirellulales > Pirellulales bacterium. The sequence goes on from DATLUO010000245.1 coordinate 10,213, forward strand.
TTTTTCGTGGGCGGCCAGCATGCGGCCTTCGGGCATGCGCCATAGGGCCATTCGCGAGCGCGTCGAAAGCACCGAGCCTTGGCCCGTCCAATGCAGTCCGGCAAGCAGCGGGCCGGGCCGGACCGGGCCATGATAGACGATCAACGCCGCGGCCGAACGCAGCACGAAGGCGCAGTCGAGGGCTTCAACGTCGAGTTGCCCCAACTGCCGAGGAAGCCGGTCGCAGCCGACCGACAGCACGGAACTCGCACCGCGCACGGTCACGTGCGACAACGTTAGCGTCACTGCTTCGTCGGCTTCGGGAGGCCGGTCGAGTTCGACAAATGGGCCCGGTCCTGGGTGCAAGACGTTGTCGAGCCGGCAAGTCATGCTCTCCACAACGCGGCAGCCCACCGCCGTGGCAACGTGGTTGAACGTCGTATTACGGATCTCTAACTCGCCGGAGATGGAATCCGGGCCGCCAGGCTCGCGGTTCCAAGCGATGGCAAGGGGAAGGCTGCTCGATTCCGCGTTTCCGCCATCGAAGGTGCAGCCGTCAAAGGTCGTCTGTGCGCCGTGCAGCGTCAGCATCGCCCGGCCAGGCAAAAGCGGCTCGCCAGCGATAAAGTCGACGTTTTCGAATGCGATCTCGTCGGCCGCGACAACCAGACCTTCGGCGGGCACATCAATCACCGGCCGGCGAGCGGCATCGCCGCGGACGGTTTGCCCCGCTGCCAGACTGGCGATTTCCAGCGGCGGGTCATCCGCCGAGAGACCGATAACCTCCGCGACCTCACGCGGCTCGGGCAAACCCGCTTCGGTCGGTTCCGGGCGTTCTTCCTGTACCTCTTCCTCCGTCCACGGTTGCTCGTCGGTCCGTTCTGCTTGTGGCTCGGTATGCGTCTCCTCCGCCTCGATTGTCTCCACCACGAGTGGCCGGGCGGGACGTGTCGGCATCCGATTCCTCTCTCCTGTGACGCGGGCGGCGACCGTTTTTACGGGCGGACTACCCTGTTCGGAACCATGCCTCCAACGGGCGACGCTCGGCCAGGCGATCAGCAGGCCGGCCACCATCGCCCCCGCGGCGGCGGCAATCCAGGTGCTTTTGCTCGGCCAATGCCGCCAACGGCCGCCCGCGACGGCGGTTGGCGCGTGCTCGGTCGGTCGGTCGAGTCCGTCGAGCGTCGACGGTGCTGGCAGAGGATCCTTCACGGGGTCGCTAGCTAACAGAAACGCCCGCCGCGAGCAAGATCACTCGATTTCCAGGATCACCTCGATCTCGACGGCGATGTTGCCCGGCAACGAGCCCATTCCCACGGCACTGCGGGCCCCCACGCCGTTTTCTTTGCCGAAAACGTCGGCAAACAGCTCGCTGAAGCCGTTGATGACCGCCGGGTGCTGTTGAAAGTCGGGCGAGGCGTTGACCATGCCCAGCGTTTTTACCACGCGGCGAATGCGGTCGAGGCTGCCCAGCCGGGCTTTTAACGACGCCAGAATCGCCAGGCCCGTCTGCCGCGCCGCCTGGTAGCCGGCCTGCTGATCGAGATCGGCGCCGACGCGGCCGGTAATCATGGTGCCGTCGGGCTTGAGCGGGCCGTGGCCGGAGACGTAGCAAAGGTTGCCGACCAGCAGCACCGGCTGATACACGCCCGCCGGCTTGGGCGCCGGCGGAAATTCCAGACCAAGTTCGTGAACGCGTTTTTCTGCACTCATGGAGACTCCTTGTAGGGTTCAGGGTTCAGGGTTCAGGGTTCAGTACACTTCGCCTGGGTCGAAAACCCGCTCGCCCACCACCATCAACCCCGCCGAGGTGACTTCTCGAAAAAAACAGCTCCGATACCCCTCGTGGCAGGCGGCGCCTCCGCGCTGGTTGACCTTCAGCAAAATGGTGTCGCCGTCGCAATCGACATGAATGGCACGCACCTGCTGCGTGTGGCCGCTTTCTTCGCCTTTCCGCCATAAACGGTTCCGGCTGCGGCTGAAGTACACGGCCTCGCCGCTGGCCAACGTGCGGGCAAAGCTTTCGGCATTCATGTAGGCCAGCATCAAGACCTCGCCGGTATCGGCGTCTTGAGCGATGGCGGGCAGCAGGCCGTCGCCCTTGGAAAAATCGGGAACGGCCGGAGAGGCATGGGTCATGGTCGAAAGCGGGTTAGACGAAACCATTAGCATAACCGCACCTCGCGTGGCTGGCCACCGCTGGAGTTATTCGTCGTTTTCCTTTCGGCGCGTCGTTCCGGCACACGTCCGCCGTCCGATACAGGCCGCGTCATAGTCGTCTTGCCGCCGCGCCTACAGTTCGCCATGTCCGGTGTCCGATGGCTAGGCTGGTACGTTCCTTCTGGAGGAAGCGCGGCATTGAAGACCTCGTTAAGCGCCCTGGTTCCGGTCACCAACAGCCAATCGACGGTCGGTCCGTTGGTTTCACAACTCCTTGAGGTGATGTCGGAGTTGACCGACCGTTTCGAGTTGCTGGTGATCGACAACGGCTCGACCGACGCCACGGCGGAAGTGATCGCCGACCTGGCCCTGCTTTATCCGCAACTGAGCCAGGTCGTGCTGGCCGCGCCGGCCGACCGCGCCACGTTGATGCGTCAGGGGATGCTGCGCAGCAGCGGCGACGTGGTGCTCTATCGCAGCGAAACCTGCGCCGGCGGGCCGGGAGCGCTGAACCTGTTATGGCATGCCCTGCGATTGGGCGACGTCGCAATCGCTCGGCGCGGCGGACCGGCCCTGCTGGGGGCGATCCCTCCGTTGCCCAGCGAAGGGCCGGTCACGGAACCCGATTGGCATATGGCGCGGCGCTGCGTGCTCGACGGCTGGCTGCGGACGCAGTCCAGCCGCGACTGGGCCGACTTTCTGGCGGCACGCGGGTTCGCCGTGCAGGAGATCGATTCCCGCTGGATCGGTCCGCGGCCCTCTTGGCGATCGGGCGTTTCGGTGCAGCTTCCGGCGGCGCACGTCCAGCGGCGCGACTCGGCAGCCTCGCAGGCGACCCGACCGACGCGGCGGCCCAACTACCTCGACCGCCTCAAAGCGTTTGCGCTGGGCGAGTAGTCGTCGCCGCCAGCAGCTCCTCGGATCCCGGCCGAAGGCCATCCGTGCGGCCGGCGAAGTAGCGCTGGGTAAGAACGCCTGCCGACACGTGCCGGCCTGTTCCACGACCAGATCCCCAATGAAGCAAGCGCGGGCCACGATGGATGCTCGGAAGCGGCCCGTGGCCTGCGTCGCACCGAAGGTGCGTAATTCGATAGCCCAGGGTGCAACCCCAGGTGGACGTGCCCAATGCAACATCGTAGCCCTGAAAGGGGCGTCATTCCCCGCGCCAGTCGCGATCGCGGCCCATTCACGTCACCGCACACAGAATCCGGTTCGCTGGGCATGGTGGGCCCATCGCGCAGCGCGCTGCGCCTTCGGAACGGCCCCATCGCAAGGCGCAGCGCGCTGCGCGTCGCGACGGAGGTCGGCCTCTGCGTGCTGCTCGATTTCACACCGCGCGGGACCTTGGCATGCGGTGGTCCCCGCTGCTCGGGCGCAGCGCGCTGCGCGTCCCAATGGCCCCCCTTGTTGGCCAAACGGCGCAGCGCGCTGCGCGTTGCGGCAACCGATACATCAAATCGGCTACACCTTCTCGGTGCCCGCCTGCCGCGAACGGCCGACGAAGCTGTCGCCCGACAAACTGGCCACGCGCTGGCGGCAATCGGCGCAGGACTCCAGGTGCCGGCTCACCATTTCGGCGCCGACCGCGTCGAGCTTGCCGAGGCCGAAATCGGTCAGAAGCGAGTCGAATGGGCATTGAGTGGCGTTCGTCGTGTTCATCGGTCACTATCCATCGTAACGGAATTGTCCACCGCCCCGATGAATGACAGAAACATTCCTGGCAGAAAGATAAGGCAGGTCAAAACCCATTTTTCTATCATGAATGTTTCTGGTGCGCCAGGGAAGCTTGGTTGATCTTGTTAGCTGAAAGGAGCTGACCATGTGAAATTGCTCGTTCGACATGTAGCCGATCCAGCAGTCGAGTAGGGCAACCTCTCGGCTGGAGCCTGGAAAGGCGAAGACG
>DATLUO010000246.1 GCA_035533075.1 Pirellulales bacterium
GGTTCAGGGTTCAGGGTTCAGGGTTCAGGGTTCAGGGTTCAGGGTTCAGGGTTCAGGGTTCAGGGTTCAGGGTTCAGGGTTCAGGGTTCAGGGTTCAGGGTTCAGGGCCGGCGCGGCGCCTGACGCCTGGCGCCTGACGCCTATCGCCCCTCTTTTTCCGCCAACCAACGTGCCCGGAGCAGATTCCCGTGCCGCTGGGGCGACTCGATCTGGCGATAGACTTCGCGAGCATCCTCGGTCAGACCGAGCGCTTCCTCGGCCCGGGCCAGATTGTAGAGCGCTCCGGCACGCCAGGGGCTTTGCGCGTCGACGTCGAGCGTGCGCTTGGCAAGGTGGTCGGCCGCCGTCTTGTAGTTCTCTCGTTCGTAGGCGATCAAGCCCAGCCAGTAGCTGGCATCGTGCTTCGCCACGTGGGCCAACTGGATATAGCGGTTCGCCGTCTGTTGCCATTCTTCCGGCGCAACCTTGCCGCGCAAGCGTTCGCCCTCTTGCTGCGGAATCGCCGGCCCGTTGGCAATCTCGGACTCCGACGGGCGAGCGATCTGGTAATAATGCATCGCGCCCTCGTCGCCCGAAAAATGGCCCATCAAGTGGAGCACGCGCCCCTTCCATAAAGCCGGCACGATCTCGGCCTTCTTTTTGAGCGTTCGCGGGAATGGCACAACGAACGGCTCGAAATCAGCAGCCAAACGCTGAAGCCCTGTTTTGCCCAGCTTGGCCTGGCCGGCCAGCCGCTCGTAGGGCAAACTCCAAAGCTCCACGTCCTTCACGTGCTTGCACTTTTTCACACGTTCGGCGACTGCACTGGCGTCGACCGAAAGCACCATCTTTTGGTCGCCGGTCAACTCCGATTCCAACAGGGCCGCCCGCTGCGTCAGATAAATCGGCGAAGCCTCGATGAGGGCCAGCATGTTTTGCACGCCCGCCGCGTCCATCTCGTAGCGGTGGTCGTCGTCGAGATCGAGATGCCGCAGCAGCGCCTCGTCGGCCGCGACCTGGGCCAGCGTGGCGATGCCTTCGCCGTTCGGTCCCGGCACCGGCAGCCCCAAGCTTGGCTCAAACAGATACAGCTCGCCCTTGTCGAGCAGGGCGGGCACCCAGGGGCGAGGCGAGGCCTCTTCGGCGTCTGCCGCCGCGGGGCGCGACAACATCACCACGTCGAGCCCTTGCTGCCGGGCCATCAAGATGAACACCCACGCGCGGTCGATCGCCGGGCCGCGCCCTAATAGCAGCGTTTGCCAGGCCAGCCGGGTCGGCGTGGCCGACTGGCCTTCGTCGGACGATTCGAGTTGGATGTTGCGGACGATCCAATCGAACAGCCGCCGGGCACGTTCCAGGTCGTTCTGCGTCGTGCCGGCTGCCCAGTTGGAGGCGTCCCGCATCCACACCGCCTCGCGCAGATCGATGCCGTCAGCGCGTGCGAAGCCCATCGCGTCCAACTCTTGCAACTGCGGCAATTTCTTGAGCCGTTCAGGAAGACGCTCCAGCAGCGGCCCGCGGCGCCAATCGGCGAGCGGCGTTTGCAACGTCATCCACTGGTTCAACTGGCTCACCAAGGCCGGCGGCACGCCCGACTCCAACGCATGCCGCGCTGTTTCGTTCAGGTCGAAAAAGTCTTGAACGTCCGAATTGACGGCGTCGTATTGAGCGAGGCCGTTCAAGAGTCCGGAGATATAGGCCAGAATGTCGTTGGCCTGCTCGATCTTGGCTGTTTCTTCGCTGCCCGACGTCGGTGTGGGCAAGGGAGCTGCCGAATCGCAGCCCACAAAAACGGCCCAGGGTGCAAACCACAAGAGAAGTCTACGCACGCAAGTTCTCCACCGTCTCGCGCAATCGCACCAGACGGGCTAAAAGGTTTCCGAATTCATCCAAGGGAACCATGTTGGGGCCGTCGCTGGGCGACTTGTCGGGATCGGGGTGCGTCTCGAAAAACAGGCCGTCGACGCCGATCGCCGTGGCTGCCCGTGCCAGAGGCTCGACCATGGCGCGGTTCCCGCCCGTCGAGCTGCCCAGTCCGCCTGGCTCCTGTACGCTGTGAGTGGCGTCAAAGATCACCGGCACACCTAAACTTTGCATTTGGGGTATGGCCCGCATGTCGTTCACCAGCCGGCCGTAGCCGAAAAATGTCCCCCGTTCGCAGAGCAGAATATCGCGACAGCCGGCCGACTCCAGCTTGCTGACGACGTGCCGCATGTTCCAAGGGGCCATAAACTGGCCTTTTTTTACGTGTACCGGCTTGCCGGTGGCGGCTGCCGCCGCAAGCAAGTCGGTCTGCCTGGCGAGAAAGGCGGGAATTTGAAGCAGGTCGCAGACGTCGGCCACCGCGGCGGCCTGGTGCGATTCATGCACGTCGCTGGTCACCGGCAGGCCCGTGCGCTCTTTGGCGCGGGCGAGCACGGCCAGCCCGGCATCGAGGCCGAGGCCGCGAAAGGCCTCGCCGCTGGTCCGGTTGGCCTTGTCGAACGACGCCTTAAACACAAGCTGGATAGGCAGTTCCGACGCGATGGCCGCCAGTCGCTGGGCGATGGAACAGGTCAGTTCTTCCGTCTCGATGACGCACGGGCCGGCGATCACCAGCAGTCTCTGGCCGCGGCCGCAACGGTAGTCCCCGATTCGGGCAGGATTGTTTGGCACGGTTCGTTGTTCTCCTTGGGTCTGCCTTCCGTCATCGTATCCTCCGCGAGCATCTTGTTGGAGGATGGCCTTCCCAGGCCGTCCCGAAAAAACGTGGGCGCACCGCGAGGACGTCCCAAAGCGAGACAATCTCGCTTTGGGACGCCGATTGCCGTCATGGTCGATTGAAGCGAAACGCCACACCAGCTTGCGGCGGAATGGCACCAAAAAAATGCGCGAATCTCGGCCTCCTTTGAATCGTCTCTAAATGAAACATCGCTACTTAAAGCTTATCGCAGCAACCGGTTGCGAATTGAGATCATCAGCGAAACGCCAGCGATGCCCGCAGTGGCACAGGGCGTGCTAATTAGGAATCGTGCTTGCTGAGGCAAGCACTTAAATTCTGACTGGCCCGCGGGGCCTCTGACGACTACCGGCTGGACGGTTGACTTGCCCCTGACCGTCCCGCACAAGCCAATGCGTATGTGGCGCGTCAGAGGCCCCCGTTTTTTTGCGGACCTGTGTGCGCGGCGAGGTGTTTTTCCTCGGCTCGCCGCTTCTTATCACCGCTTACTCTAATGCGGCTCTACAATCGCGGCAAGTTTTTTGCGCGTCGTTTTCGCCCGACCCGCCATTTTCGGTGGCTGGGGCAGAAGCTGGCCGAGCGCGGTGCGGCAATCACCAAAACGCATTGTCGGCCAGCGATGCCTCGGTGGTGGCACCGCCGGGGCATCGCCGCGACCAGGTGTTACGGTCAAAAATGGCTCCTGCGGCGCGGCTCTGCCCCAGCCATCGCTTTGGGTCTCAACGGCCGGCGCGTGCAGTATAATCTCGTCAAATCGCGACAACTGTCACATACCCATAAGAGCCTGACATCGATGCCGACAACAAGCCGACGATCCATCGCCTTCTTCTCTGCCGCATTCACCTTACTGGCCCCTGCGCTCTCTGGGGCCGCCGACGACCGAGCGCCGCAAATCTTTCGGGCCGGCTTTGCCGAGCGCGACATCACGCCCGACATCGGCATGGAGCAGCCGGGCGGTTACGGCAAAGCGTTCCATCGCACGCTTCACGACCCGTGCAAGGCCCGCGCGGCCGTGTTTGACGACGGGCGGAAGCGGGTCGCCCTCGTCGGCATCGACGCCCTGCTCATCCGCCGTCCCTCCGTCGAGCGCTGCCGCCGGGCCATCCAGGAGCAATGCGGCATCGCGCGCCAGGCGGTGCTGATCAGTGCCTCGCATTCACCGACGTGACGCAGGTCGACAACCGCAGCCCGTACGCTCATCCGGCGGCGGAAGCCTGGGCGCAGCGCGTGGGCGGACGTGTGGGCGCCGAGGCGGCCAAGGTGCTGTTCTCGATGCCGCGCGGCAACCTGGTTCCGCTCGACTATCGCACCCGTACGTTGCACATCAAGCGGCGCCTGCCGGGTGCCGCCCGTGTGGCCCGCTCGCTGGAAACCGCCCAAAAGGATCGCAAGAGCGTCGATGCCACCGAGTGGACCTTCGCCAAGGAGATCGTGTTGCTCGACGCGCGGCTTAAGAAGGAGCCGGCGGCTGACGTCGAGGTGCAGGCGATTCAGGTCGGCCCGGCGGTGTTTGTCGCCAACCCGGCGGAGTACTTCTGCCAATACGGCCTCGACATCAAGTCGGGCAGTCCCTTCCCGTTCACCTTTCCCGTGGAGTTGGCCAACGATTGCGTGGGCTACGTGCCGACCGAAGAAGCGTTGGGGCCGCGCGGCGGCGGCTACGAGACGCGGCTCACCTACTACAGCAACCTCGAACTGACGGCCGGCCGCCAGATCGCCGACGCCGGCATCGCCCTGGCCCGCGAGCTGACTCCCGGTCCCGTGCCCGAACCGCCTCCCGCGCCGCCCTTCAAAGCTGGTCCGTGGAGCTATGGCAACGTCCCGCCGGAGCTGGAATGATAATCTGGCTCAGCAATCGGGCGGCTCCAGGGCGACGTCAAAGAACCAGTCGCCGACGCTGGCCGGCGGGATGCCCGTCATCGGGGCGCCACCGTTGTCTTTTCCGTCAGGGCCGACGCTGTAGAGCCGATAGCCTTCGTCATGCCGACGATAGATCAGCTCTTGACCGTTGAAGGGGTCGACCGGCGCCGCATCGAGATATTGCGGAGCCAACTCGTGCAGGGTCGCCGGATACCTGCCGTTGTGCAAACGATAGCGGCGCAGTGCCACGTGCGCCAGCAGCAGACGGGCGCTGCAAATTGTGCGGTTGCTTTGCCACTCGAATTTTTTTCGCTCCGCCGCCCAAGTATAGCCGAGCTGCGACAGCGCAAGGCGTTCGTTCCAGGAACGCGTCATCGCGTTGTAGCGTTCATGCCGCTGGACGACGTCATCGAAGGGCTCTCGCTTCGTGGGATGCACTGCCGCTAAGCCAACGGAAAGCTGCTGACAACCGCGTTCATCAAGCCGGCCCACGAGCAAGCGCAACCCCTCGAGCCCCGTCCCCTCGCAGGCGCGTCCGACCTCGTGATCGAGGTAGAATCCGTCGACCGCCATCGCTTGGCCCAGCCGGACCGCGTCGAGATCGCTCTCGATGGCTTGACCGAGCTGACCATCGGCGGCACACAACCGCCCTTGGGCGACAAACAGCCTCGTCAATTGCCGCAGAGTGCCGACCCGCTCGATTTGCTCGTCGGCATTGGGCCAGGGCGCGCTGCACGGGCGGCAAAGGCCAGTAAGGGCGAGTTCCAGCGCTGCCTTGTTGCTCGTCACGTAGTCGCGGAGCGGCTCACCCGCGAGCGTGTGGATATTCGATGGCTCGCGACCAAGAAGCGCCGCCGCGCGCATCAGATCGTCGTAGCCGTTGTCGGCCGGCGATTCCGGGCGCGAGAGGAACCGCGGCCAGAGGATCCAGGCATAAAGCACCGCGGTCGGCAGCATCATTGCCACAAGACTGATCGCGACGATTGCCCGAGGCCAGCGCGTTGTCGCCCTGCGCGCCAGCCAAAGCCAACCGGCCATCATCCAGGTGGGAGGCATTACAGCAACCGCCAACATCCGGACCCAGGGCCGCGCGCGTCCGGAGACCGCCCAATCGGCTAAAACCGTTAAGAATGCCAGTAGCAAGCCCGGCAGAGGGATCAGGTACCAGTCTGGGCGCACGTCGGCGGGCATCCGTATCGCAAGAGCAAAAACGACGCCGAGCATCAGTACCACGAGAAACAAATCGCCTAATGAAAAACGCGCGCGTCCGCGCGGAGAGCTCGCGCCGGCCGACGTCGGCGAGTCTGTGGACCTGAGCGCCGTCGGCCCCAGGCACCACAGCACGAAAAGCACCGCGAAGGTCTGCGTTAGGAACAGGAGCCAGAGCTGGTAATCGGGCACGAGCAACCAGACGCCGCACAGCAAGAACACGGCCACGGCCCGCGGGAACCAGTGTCCCGTCGTCGCGCGGCCGGCCCACACCGCGGCCAGGCCATACGCGCTGTAGGTGGATACAACGACGAGCCAGAAAATCAGCCCGAAACAATCACGGAACCAAGTCATGATGCGGTGCTCGACGAAACTGCTGAACCGGAAACGGCACTAAAAGTCGCCCTTGATCGCTTCGCCGCCCTGGCGCGTGTTCAGGCTGGCCCATACGGAGAAGGCGATGCCGTGGTAAATCTGGCTGGTATGTCCGTCGCCGAAAACGGCCATCACGACGCCCGGATGAAAGCTGTCGGGGCCGGGCCAGTTCGAGTTCGGGCTGTAGAGTGCGTTGTAGAGCGGTGCGATTCCGGCAATCGGCGAGGGACCGATCACTCCGCCGAATTCGAAGCCGGCGGGACCTTTGCCCGTCGCAACGCCGCACGGGCCGCCCTGCGCCGCCGTGTACATGCCGGCCGAGCAAGCCCCCGTACCTGTGACCGTTTCGGTAAATGCAATCATCGATGCCCTGAACACCATCGGCACAGGGGTGGTGCTGCCCGGCGCGGAGAGCAGGTTCGAGCGGTGCTTGCCGGTGCCGCCGACCGCCAATGCGGGCGGCGACCAGGCGGTTGTGCCCGGCCCCGGCAGCTTCCAGTCGGGCGGAAGCGGTTGGGGCGCATCGGCCTCAAACACCAGGTCCGCATTCAAGCTGGTGTTGTAGATGTTGCCGCCCGAAGCGGTCGGCGCCGCGACGCTGCAAGCGGTCACTTCCGCCACGCAAATCGTGTTCGACGTGCCGTCTTTGATCATCGCAAAGCTGGCCGGCTCGTTGAAGGTGAAGAACCCCTTCGTGCCACGCGGGGCCGTTGTTTCACCTTCGCAGGGTTTGTCGGCCTTCGGCACGGCGCTGTAAAAACCGATGCCGGTGCTGCCGGCGTAATTCGTCCACATGCACGAGCCCGGCAATTCGCTTGGCCCGGTGAACGCGCTGTCCGACGGGCAGCGGTAGGGCGGAGCCTGATGGGATTGGGTATAGCCGAAATACGACGGTGGATTCATTGGCGGGACCCCGCCGGTGCCATACTGCTGGCTCTGGTTCCAGATCGGCAGCCGCTTGTTGATGGCATTGTAAAACGGCGCTCACATGAACTGAGGCAAGATGGCCACCGTCCAGGGGTAGTGATAGGTAAGCTGCTCCGTATTGCCCGCAACGCCAAACGTCGGCTTGTCAGGGTGCTGCCCCCACAATGCGTCGTAAGGAAAGCTCTTGTGGATGTCGGCGTAGGTCTGCAGGCCGAGCCCGATTTGCTTGAGGTTGTTGTTGCACTGACTGCGCCGAGCTTCCTCGCGGGCGGCCTGAACCGCTGGGATCAGCAGCGCGATCAAGAACCCGATGATGCCGATCACGACCAGCAACTCGATGAGAGTGACGCCGCGGCACCGACCGTGCGGCGACAGCCGCCGGCCACAAACCGATTGTCTCGACAACCACCACATATCACAGTCTCCCGCGATCGGCCGCCAGTCTCAATCAGAGGGTGCTCCGATCTTGGCAGCAGTCGGTCGTTTTGCCGTTGTCGGCGTCGGCCTGGTCGGCGAAGGCCTCGCCCGATTTGTCTACCGCAACGCCAACCTTAAGCCTAAAACACTGGCCGCGATTCCGTCAAGCCGCGAACAGAACCTGCTGTGTCTTAAAGTGGTGTTGCTGCGGTGCGACGAGACGGAAACCCGAAGCGCCAGCCATACCGGCTACAACGTGTCGAAGGAGTTTGAGATTCTAGATGTTTTGCCAGGCGAGTGACCGCCAAAGAAGTCGAGACGAACGATGACTTTCGTAAGCGGTTCTGTTACTCTAGGATATCCGCCCAGGCAACCATCGCAGGCGGTTTCTCAGGAGAGCAGGAATGCCCGAACTCTTATGCCAGCGATCGCTGCATCAGCGACACGCCTTTTGCAATTATTTCGGCGCCGAGCGCGAAGGGCTGGTGGTCGCCAGCCGCCGCAACATGCTCAAGGCCGGCCTGGCCGGTGTGGCGGGCATGAGTCTCGGCGAAGTGCTGCGGACCGAGGCCGCCGCCGTGCAGGCCGGGCAAACCAGTCCGCGGGCCAAAAGCGTCATCCTGTTGTGGATGGCGGGCGGACCCAGCCACATCGACACCTGGGATCCCAAGCCGGACCGCCCCTATCAAAATCGCGGCCCGTTCTCGACCATTCAAACCAGGCTGCCCGGCGTGGCCATCTGCGAGCATCTGCCCAAGCAGGCCTCGATGCTCGACCAATTCACGGTCATCCGCTCGGTCGATGCCCGGCACAGCAATCACGAGCCGAATGCCGTGTTTCAGACCGGCAACAGCGCGGCCGCGCCGCGGATCAATCCCGAGGGAAAAGATTACCCGGCCATCGGCTCGATCGTCTCCAAGTTTTGCGGGGGGCCGGATCCGGTCGTGCCGCCCTACGTCGTGTTCATGAAGTCGAGGACGCACATTCCGTTCGCCGGATACTTGGGCAAGCGCTACGATCCCTTCGTGGCCGAGCAGGCGGCGCGGCTGCCGGTTTACGACAACGTCGGCGGCGACACCGGGCAGCAAACGGGCGCCGACCTGTTCGCGCTGCCCAGCGGTCTCAGCCAGGAGCGGCTGCACGACCGCCGGGCATTGCTGGCCGATTTCGATCGCCTGCGCCGCGATCTCGACTGCGACGGCTCGATGGAAGCGCTCGAAAGCTACCGCCGGCAGGCGCTGGAAATGGTCATCGGCCGCCGCGCACAGCAGGCGTTCGATATTTCGCAAGAGCCCGCCGCATTCCGCGACCGCTATGGCAAGCACCTCTGGTGCCAGCAGGCCTTGTTGGCCCGGCGGTTGGTCGAGGCGGGCGTGCGGTTCGTGACGATCGACCTGAGCTATCATCCCGCGTCGGGCACCTGGGACACGCACGGCGACAACATTCCTCCCTACGGCGGCATCAAGAAAGGGCTGGGGCCGCTGTTGCCCCTGTTCGACCACCTGCTGACGACGCTGGTGGGCGATCTCGGCGCGCGCGGCCTGCTCGACGACGTGCTGGTGATCGCCATGGGAGAGTTCGGCCGCACGCCGCAGATGGGCACGCAAGGCAGCACCGACGGCCGCAACCACTGGCCGGCCGTGATGTCGATGTGTCTGGCCGGCGGCGGCCTGCGGCACGGCCAGGTGATCGGCGGCACCGAGAGCGACGGCGGTTACATCCGCGAGCGGCCCGTGACGCCCGCCGACCTGGCCGCCACGATTTATCGCTATCTCGGTGTGTCGCTGGATGCCACCTATCTCGACAACCGCGGCCGGCCGCGCTACATCGTCGAGAACGACGGCCAGCCGATCGGTGAGCTGTTTTAGCCATGAAGAATCAACTCGCAAATTCGGAACTGGGAAAGGTATTACGTGCCGAGCCTGATTTTTCAGCAGCGTTCACCCGAAAGATCGAGGCGCTGAAAGGCAAGTTGTCGATCGACCTGCGGATGCCCGTTCAGCATGACGCGGACATGAATTACAGTTCTTCGCAGAAGCTCATCGTGAACTTCGATGCGAATGGGGAGGCGGTCCCGCCATCTTCGCCGGAATCGAAGTTTCGACTGTTTGTCTACGTGAGCTCGAAGGGCCCTTATTTCGGGACAAAGCTTTTCGCGCTTCGCGCGATTGGCGGCGACCATTTGGAATATGGCCTGCCGAGCCCAGGCGATTACTTGATTGAAGCAAAAGGCCAGGAGGGGCTTCCCGCAAAAATGTTGGACTCAATCTCGCAGATTAATCGTTGGATGCAGTTGCAGTCCTATCAGTTGATTGACGGCGAGGCAGCTTATGAACTCGCCGATGGGCATGACACTGAGCTGGACGGCCGTCCGGCGACGGTTTTCGATGTGCTGTTCAGTGAAATCGACTGAATCATCGTCGAGAAGCAGCTTCAGCCCATCGCAAGGTGTTTTTAGCGGTCGTCCATCTTGGACGTGACGAACCCGGTTGAGCGCGTATACCACGATCGCCCCTCGCGGACCCAGCGTTCCGAGAAGACCCGTCGCTGCCCGCGAGCGTCATCAAACACTGACTTGCCCAGAGCGAAATCACGATTCTCGTAAAGTATGTTCCGCTCGTGCAGATGAACGTCTAGGTCCAGATCAACCAGTGACAAGGAACCAACACGGTCGAGAAACTCAGCGACGGAGTTGGAGTACTGCAAAAGTGTCACTGACTCCGGCTTATGACGAACGCGCGGGTCAATCATTTCGTGACAGCGCGCGAATTGTCGTTCGTTCAGCAGCTTATAGAATTGCCGAATCCTTCGACGGAGCGAAGATTGCGTAGTTTGCTGTTTCGTTTTCATGGCCAAACTTGCGAAGACGATACGTGCGGATTGAACCACTCGCCGGTTTGCGGGTCGCGATCGGCGCTTACTTTGACTTTCGCGCCGTCCGGTGCTTCATACAAAAAATACCATCGTCCCCAGCCTGGGCGATTATTGGGTGGCGCCTTCGTCGGTCCATCGTAGTACGAATCTAATTCCGACCAGTTCCACGGCGCGTCGTCGAGTTCAAGGCCCGACGCGGGATCCGCGGGGTCGAGTCCGTCACGTGGATCGGGCCAAAGCTGCATGCGCGTGGATCAATGCCTCCCAATCCTCCCTAAACATTTTAACGTCCAACGTTATTGCCAGCGAGGTTGAAACGCGATGCTCATTTTCCTCGAACTTTGAGCACGGGGTCCGCTTTCAGCGGCAGCTTCACCGGTTTGCCGCTCTCGGCCGATTTGTAGATGCCCAGAATGATCTCCACGGCCCGGCGGCCTTCGCGGCCATCGATCGAGGGCGGGCGGTCCTTCTGCATCGCCTCGACGAAGTCGCGGAACTGCTTGGCGTGCGCCTGGTGCCCGATGGCGGCCGGATCGGCGGCGCCGCCGCCCGTGCTCTTGCGCTCGCTCATCGCGCGCAGGATGGCCGCGTCGCGGCGGTCGCCCTTGGCGAAGTCCCATTTTACGATGTCTTCTTCTTCGATCATGGCCGAGCCTTGCGAGCCGTGCAGCTCGGTCCGCTTGAGATAACCGGGCCAGGCGGCGGTGGTGGCCTCGATCGATCCCAAGGCGCCGTTTTCGAACCGCAAGCTGGCCACCGCCGTGTCTTCCACGGCGATCCGCTCGTGGGCCAAGGTCGCGGTGTGGGCGCAGATTTCGGCCACCGGACCCATCAGCCATTGCAGCAGGTCGACGCTATGGATGGCCTGATTCATCAAGGCGCCGCCGCCGTCGAGCTGCCAGGTGCCGCGCCAGGCGCCGCTGTCGTAGTAGGCCTGGCTGCGGAACCACTTCACATAGGCGTCGCCCAACGTCAAGCGTCCGAAACGCCCGGCCTCGACGGCCCGCTTCAGCTCCCGGCTGGAGTCGTGAAACCGCGAGGGAAAAATCGTGGCCAGCCGCACGCCGGCCTTGTCGCAGGCGGCGATAATCTGGTCGCAGCGTTTGAGCGTGATCTCCAGCGGCTTTTCGACGATCACGTGCTTGCCCGATCGGGCGGCGGCCACGGCCGGTTCCAAATGGGCCCCGCTGGCGGTAGCGATCGTTACGACATCGACCGCCGGATCCCGCAGCAGATCGCCAAGATCGTGATACGCACGGCAGCCTTGTTCGGCGGCGAACTTCACGGCTTTTTCCGGGGTGCGATTGTAGCAGGCGACGAGTTTGGCGCCGCGTACCTCGCCGATGGCCCTCGCGTGAAACCGGGCGATCATGCCACAACCGACCATGCCAAAACCGACTGCCATCTCGTACTCCGCGGGTTAATAAGGAACCGCGGATTATATCGCCACCGATGGCGGCCATACAGAGACGCGGCTGAGCCGACCCCCGCGCCCTCGGTTCTCACGGGCACTGTCAAAATGGCAGCGTGAGCGGGGCGATTGATCGTAGCCTGGCGTCGGCCGAATCAGACTGCGATTATCCTAAACCGTTACTCGATAGCGACTTGCGTATTAAATGCCATTCGTGGCGCGCCGCTTGCTTATCCACTCGCCACGAGCGCCTCGAATGCGCATAATTGGCAGCCAGGCCCGTCAACGTCGGTTGGGCCGAACGCCAGCCACAAAACCGTCCACTATTGAAAGATCTGGAGGCATCTTAGGCCATGGCAGTCGCGATGAAAGAAAAGAAGAGGGTCACGAGCAGCAAGGAATTCAAGCTTCAGCCGCTGGGCGATCGCGTGGTGCTGGAGCGCGAGGAATCGGAAACAACCACGGCGGGCGGCATTGTGTTGCCCGACACCGCCAAGAACAAGCCGGCCCGCGGTACTGTCGTTTCGGTGGGCGACGGCAAGCTTCGCGACGACGGCAAGCGCACGCCCCTGCAAGTGAAAGTGGGCGACCGCGTGCTGTTCAGCTCCTACGCCGGCGACGAGTTCAAGGTCGGCGATCGCGAGCTGCTGCTGATGCGCGAGGACGACATTCTGGCCGTGATCGAGTAAACGTCTGTAGGGAACGGACTCCGTGCCGTTCCGCGAATCGCAATCGGGGCGTCAAGCGGCAGGTCACGGAACGGCACGGAGTCCGTTCCCTACAGAAGCCGAAAACAACATTCAACCTTTTTGGAGAACCATCCCCCATGGCAAAGACCATTGCTTTTGACCAGGAAGCGCGCGAGGCGATTCGCCGCGGCGTTTCCAAGCTGGCCCGCGCGGTCAAGGTGACCCTCGGTCCCAAGGGCCGCAACGTCATCTTGCAGAAGAGCTTCGGCTCGCCCACCGTCACCAAGGACGGCGTCACCGTCGCCAAGGAAATCGACCTGGAAGACGTCTACGAGAACATGGGTGCCCGCATGGTCCGCGAGGTCGCCTCGAAGACCAGCGACGTGGCCGGCGACGGCACCACCACCGCCACCGTCTTGGCCGAAGCCATCTTCAACGAGGGCCTCAAGGCCGTCGTGGCCGGCGTCAATCCCTTGCAGATGAAGCAGGGCATCGAGAAAGCCGTCGAAGACATGACCGACAAGCTCAAGAAGACGTCGATCCAAATCAAGAGCAAGAAGGAGATGGCTCAGGTCGGCGCGGTGGCCAGCAACAACGACACCGAGATCGGCGACTTGTTGGCCGAGGCGATGGAAAAGGTCGGCAAAGACGGCGTGATCACGGTCGACGAAGGCAAGAGCCTCAAGACCGAGGTCGAGTGGGTCGAGGGCATGCAGTTCGACCGCGGCTACCTCTCGCCCTACTTCGTCACCGATCCGCAGAAGATGGAGTGCGTGCTCGAAGACGCCTACATCCTGGTGATGGAGAAGAAGATCGCCAACGTCAAAGAGATGTTGCCGGTGCTCGAAGCCGTGGTCAACGCGGGCAAGCCGCTGTTGATCGTGGCCGAAGACGTGGAGGGCGAGGCCCTGGCCACGCTCGTCATCAACAAGCTGCGCGGCACGTTCAAGTGCTGTGCGGTGAAGGCCCCCGGCTATGGCGACCGCCGCAAGGCGATGCTGGAAGACATCGCCATTCTCACCGGCGGCCAGGCGATCTTCGAGAGCCTGGGCCTCAAGCTCGAAAACCTGCCGATCACCGATCTGGGCCGCGCCAAGAAGGTGATGGTCGACAAGGACAACACGACGATCATCGAAGGCGCCGGCCGCTCCAGCGACATCAAGGCCCGTATCGACCAGATTCGCCGCGAGATTGAGACCTCGACCAGCGACTACGACAAGGAGAAGCTGAACGAGCGGTTGGCGAAGCTGGCGGGCGGCGTGGCCAAGGTGAACGTGGGCGCGGCCACCGAGAGCGAAATGAAGGAAAAGAAGGCCCGCGTCGAAGACGCCCTGCACGCCACGCGTGCGGCGGTGGAAGAGGGCATTTTGCCCGGCGGCGGCGTGGCCTTGCTGCGTGCGTCGGCCCAGTGCAAGCCCGAGGGTCTGAGCCACGATCAGGAAGTGGGCTACAACATCGTGAAGCGTGCCTGCCGGTCGCCGCTCACCTGGATCGCCAGCAATGCCGGGCAAGACGGCGGCATCGTGTGCGAAAAGGTGCTCGAAGGCAAAGGCAACTTCGGCTACAACGCGGCCAGCGATGTCTATGAAGACATGGTGAAGGCGGGCATCATCGACCCGACGAAGGTCACTCGGACGGCGCTGCAAAACGCGTCGAGCGTGGCGATCTTGCTGTTGACGAGCGATGCCTTGATCGCCGAGAAGCCGAAGGAAGGCAAGAAGGCCGGTCACGGCGGAGCGGAAGACATGTACTAAGCGGCGCTCATGTGTAGGGTGGGGCAAGCGAGCTTGCGAGCGCGGGCCCACCGTATTGGGCGTCGCATCAGTCAGATTACTATATTCGGCCCGCCGGTCTCCCGCTGAGACCGGCGGGTTTGTTTTTGCGCCTTGGCGAGCTCTTCTCACGGATCTGCGATTGCAAGTCCGCGACAGATCTTGCGAGCCAAGACGTTCGGAATTTCGATATGAAGAGGCACAGCTTCTTGATCGCTCGTGCAGTCTGGCCGTAAGCTTTTCGACGGCTCAATAAAGTGCGCATATCTTCTCCATTACATTGGAGAAGCAAAACGCGTTTTGCTTCCCAAAAGCCAACTTCCCGCGTACGTGTTTGAAACTCGATGAACTCGCCAGATTTGGAAAAACTGAGAGAGTTTTACGGCCGGTTCCTGGCGGCGGGACTTGTCGTGTTGCGGCAGGCGGTGGACGCGAACGACCTTGAGTGGGCGGCGAGGTGCCGTGCGCTTCATGCGAGTAGCAGCGTCTCGCGAATCGCCTCCGTGGGCACCCCGCGCAGGCCGTTCTCGCGGCGATCTTCTAAAATCAAGGCGCTCGCATCTCGCAGGCTTTCACGGCACTCTTCAAGTGTGCGACCTTGGCCATTGGCGCCGGGAACCTCCGGACAATAGCCAATATACCAGTCGTCGGTATACCAGTCGTCGGTTTGTTCGTAGACGGCGGTAAACTCGTTGCACATGGAAAAAAGCGTCTCGCGACGGGTGAAGGTCAGAGCGCCGCTCGCGTATCGGATGGGCAAAGATAAAAAGACGATGCGACCTCTCGCCCACGTTATTGTAGCAAGAACACGAACCATCGTGGCCATCTGCCATTCTGCTCTTGTGTGTCGCGGTCGAACCGCCTATTTTGCCGCGCCGTTCGTGCGCGGAAGCCCGCGCATCTTCACCGGTCGTTTGCCCTTGGCAGGATTTGGCCATGTACCGACTCGTGCGTCCATGCGTTTTCTTGCTGTTCATGTTTGCTCCCCAAGCCGCGGGCGATGCCGCCGAGCGGCCCGCGAAGTTGCCCGTTGGCAGCCAGGTGTTGGCGAAGCATCCCGGCGTGAAGTTCCGCATCAAGAACAACGATCAGGGCGAGATGCACGCCGGAGTGATCGAACGCGTGCAGAAAGTGCAGGGCGAATGGCTGTGGCTCGGGCGAGGCTGGGTTCCACGGCGCGACGTTGTCTCCCTCTGGGACGCCGTCGAGTACTTCACGGCGGAAATCGCGCGAAAACCGACGGCGTTCGCCTGCGTCGCCAGGGCCGCCGCAAAGGGCCGCGAAGGCGGTTTTGCATCGGAAATCGACAACGATATCGATCAGGCGCTCAAGTTCGATCCGGATTTTGCCGCGGCACATTACCTCCGCGGAGTGACGTTTCGCGAGCGGCAAGAATACGACTCTGCGATTGACGCCTTCGACGATGCCATCAGCTTTAATCCAACTCTAGCGGATGCGTACAACGACCGCGGTCGCGCCCGATACGACAAGGCGGCCGCATACAAAATACCTGGCCGCGCCTGGGATGACAGAAAGGATCTGGAGAAGGCGCTGTGGGACCTCAATCGAGCGATCCAACTCTGCCCGAGATTGGCGAAGGCGTACGCAAACCGCGCCACCATTTTCCTTGCCAAAGGCGAGAATGAACGCGCGCTCGCGGAAGCCCAGGAATCGCTCAAGCACGGTCCGGCCGCGTCGGCGGCGTACAGGCATATTGGCGCCTATTGGGTAGCCAAGGGCGATGACGAGCGCGCGATGGCGGCCTACAGCGAGGCCGTCCGCCTCAATCCCAAATGTGGGAAGGCGCGGTTCGAGCGTGGCAAGATCCATTCGCGACAGGGCGACCACGAAAAAGCCATTGCCGACCTGAGCCAAGCCGTCGAACTCCTGCCAAAAAATGCCGAGGCACTCGAAGCGCGTGGCTTTGCCTATTACCGCCTTGGCGCGACGGAAAAGTCGAACGCCGACCGCATCGCCGCGGCCCGTTTGCAGCGGGCCGCATCCGCGGCAACGCTTCCAAGCACCAACTGCGAGAAGAACAAGAAACCCGCGGAGAACGAGGCCGACGTCGATCCCTGGCGGCTCTACAACGCCCTACATCAGACGGCGCCAGGTGCAAACGACGCGACAACCGCCAAATCGAACCCCGCACAGGCCGAGGCTCCTCGAAGCCGCGCCAGCACGCTCGACGCTTCCGCTCGGCGTTGCGCCACATCGACCGATGAGCGATATTTGAACGGTGAGCGGGCTGTCGAGGCAGCCACCGAGGCCTGCGAGCTATCGAAATGGAAGCGTGCCGATTACATCGACACGCTGGCCGCGGCCTACGCCGAAACGGGCGACTTCGACGCGGCCGTCAAGTGGCAGACCAAGGCCATCGAACTGGCCATCGGCGCCGCGTTCAAGGCCGAAGCCGAACAACGGTTGCAATTGTATCGCGACCACCAGCCGTGCCGTGAGGATTCACAGGGCCGAGTGGCCCGCGGCAAGTCGGACGACGGCGAGCAACGTTAGCAGCTCCTTTTCGCGTTTTGAGCTTTGCGCCGCCTACCCCAAACCACTAAGATGGTTTGGTTATGCCCGACTTGCGCAAAGACCCGATTGTCGGCCGCTGGGTGATCGTGGCCAAAAGCCGCGCCAAGCGCCCGCACGATTTTGTGAGCACGCCGCAACTCGTACCGGGGTCGTTTTGCCCATTTTGCGCAGGCCACGAAGCTTATACGCCCAGAGAAATCCTGGCCTATCGCCCGGCCGGTTCGCAGGCCAATGGCGAAGGCTGGCGGGTGCGCGTGGTGCCCAACAAGTTCCCGGCCCTGGAGATCGAAGGCGATCTCAACAAACGGGGAGATGGAATCTACGACATGATGCGCGGCGTCGGCGCGCATGAGGTGATTATCGAATCGCCGCGGCACCTGCTGAGCAGCTCGGACCTGACCGAAGAGGAACTGCGTGAAGTCTTGTGGGTCTATCGCGACCGGCTGGTCGACCTGAAGAAAGATCCGCGGCTCGTCTACGGCATGATCTTCAAGAACGTGGGGGCCGCGGCCGGCGCCTCGCTGGAACACACGCACAGCCAGTTGATCGTGACGCCCATCGTGCCGATCGTCGTCATGGAAGAGATGAAGGGGTCGCAGGAGTTTTATCGCTACCGCGGCCGCTGCGTGTTTTGCGACATGGTGCAGCAAGAGCTGGCCGGCGAAAAGCGGACCGTGCTCGACACGCCCGGCTTTGTGGCCTTTTGCCCGTTCGCCAGCCGGTTTCCCTTCGAGACCTGGATTCTGCCCAAGGGCCACGCCAGCCACTACGAGAACATCCAAAAGCACGGCGTCGAAGAACTGGCCCGCGTGTTACGGCAGGTGATCGGCAACATCGAGCTGGCGTTGGACCGGCCGAGCTACAACTATATCTTGCACACCGCGCCGTTCGACAGCCCGGAACTAGGCCATTACCACTGGCACATCGAGATCATTCCACGGCTGACGAGGACGGCGGGCTTCGAATGGGGCAGCGGCTTTTACATCAACTCCGTGCCGCCCGAAGAGGCCGCGGCGTTTTTGCGCGACGTGGAAGTCGAGTCGCACGAGTTACGGAGCTTGCCGGTCAAGTAGACTGGCCGATTAAGTAAAGCAGTCAAGTTTTTGCGGACGATGATGAACTGACCACGGACCACTGACCACGAACAATTCCACATGTCGAACACGATCCGCTTTGTCCTGGCCCTGCACAATCACCAGCCGATCGGCAATTTTTCCGGCGTGATGGAGCAAGCCTATCAGGAGGCCTACTCGCCCTTCCTGGATGTCTTCGAGCGCTATCCCACGCTCAAGATCGGCCTGCATACCAGCGGCTCGTTGATGGAATGGATCGCCGCGAATCATCCCGAGTATCTGGAAAGGCTGGGCGAACTGGTGGCCTCGGGACGAGTGGAGATCATCGGCGGGGCGTTTTACGAGCCGATCCTGGCGATGATCCCCAGCCGCGACCGCATCGGGCAAATCCGCAGCTACACGCAGTGGCTCGAG
This sequence comes from Pirellulales bacterium, assembly GCA_035533075.1. Lineage (NCBI taxonomy): Bacteria > Pseudomonadati > Planctomycetota > Planctomycetia > Pirellulales > Pirellulales bacterium. The sequence goes on from DATLUO010000246.1 coordinate 18,255, forward strand.
CAGCGGCTGGAGACCAAGATCCGCGGAATATGGATTCCCGAACGGGTCTGGGAGCAGTCGTTTACCAGCGATCTGGCCGCCGCCGGCATTCAATATACGGTGCTCGACGACTTCCACTTCAAGAACGCCGGCCTCACGCAGGGCCACCTCGACGGCTACTACGTGACCGAGGACGACGGGCAGCTCATCGCCGTCTTTCCCGGCAGCGAGCGGCTGCGGTATCTGATTCCCTTCGCCTCGCCGCAAGAGACGATCGACCATCTGCAATGGATCGCCTCGCAGCGGCCCGGCGCCGTGGCCGTGTTTGGCGACGACGGCGAGAAGTTCGGCACCTGGCCCGAAACGCACACGCACGTCTACACCAACGGCTGGCTGACGCGGTTCTTCGACCTGCTGGTGGCCAACGAAAGCTGGATCAAGATCACGACGCTGGGCGAGGCCGTCGACAACGTGCCGCCCTTGGGCAAGATTTACCTGCCCGACAGCAGCTACCGCGAGATGACCGAGTGGGCGCTGCCCACGGAGCAGCTCGTCGAATACGAGCGGCTGAAGCACGAGATGGAGCACGACGCGCGCTGGCCGGCACTGACCCAGTTCGTCAAAGGCGGCTTCTGGCGGAACTTCAAGGTGAAGTATCCCGAAAGCGACGAGATGTATACCCGCATGCTGATGGTCAGCCGCAAGCTGGAGCAGGCCGTCGAGGCGGAGCACGATCCGGAGCTGGTCGGCTACGCTCGCACCGAGCTGTATCGCGGACAGTGCAACTGCAGCTACTGGCACGGGGCCTTCGGCGGCATCTATCTGCCGCACCTCCGCAACGCGGTCTATAATCATCTGATCGCGGCCGACAACCTGCTCGACCGGGCGGCCGACCGCGGCGAGAATTGGGTCGAGGCCACGGCCAGCGACTTCAATCTCGACGCCCGGCAAGAGGCGTTTCTGGCCAACGACAAGCTGGCCGCGCTGTTGTCGCCTTATCGCGGCGGCATGATGTACGAGCTCGACGTGCGGTCGATCTGCTTGAACCTGCTGGCGACGCTGGCCCGCAGGCCGGAAGCCTATCATCGCAAAGTGTTGGCCGGGGCTGCCGGCACGAACGGGCACGTGGCCAGCATTCACGACCGCGTGGTGTTCAAGCAGCCGGGCCTCGATCAGAGGCTGCAATACGACACTTTGCCGCGCAAAAGCCTGCTCGACCATTTTTTCGACAACGAGACATCGATCAACGCGCTGGTATCCGGGCACTCGGCCGAGCGCGGCGACTTTGTGCAAGGCACGTACGAGGCCCGCGTGCGTCGCAGTCCGCACCGCATCCAGGTGCAGATGTCGCGTCAGGGCATCGCCTGTGGGCGTGCGGTGAAAGTGACCAAGGGCGTCACGCTCTCGTCGGGTAGCTCGACCTTGGAAATCGCCTATTTGCTCGAAGGGTTGCCGCCGGGCCAGGCGATGCACTTCGGCATCGAGTTCAACTTCGCGGCCATGCCGTCCAATTGCGACGACCGCTATTTTCACGACGGCGAAGGCCGCCGGCTCGGTCATCTTGGCCGCCAGCTCGACTTGACCGGCGCGGGCGCGCTAGGGCTGGTAGACGAATGGCTGGGCATCGAGCTGGTGTGGCGTGCGAGCTGTCCGGCGTCGATCTGGACGTTCCCGATCGAGACGGTGAGCCAGTCGGAGGGCGGCTTCGAGTTGGTGCATCAATCGGTGGTCGTGCTGCCTCGCTGGTACATTCAGGCCGACGCCGACGGCCGCTGGAGCGTGACCATGAGCCTCTCGGTCGACACCTCGCGCGCCGAGAGCCGCATGGAAAAGCCGGCCGTGGCCGTGGCGCATTAGCCTTGAATTGCCCTGATTCGTTCCGCTGCCCAGGCTGCGGCGGCTGTGGACAGAGGCACGTCTGGCGGCTTCGAATAGTCGATGGCCACGGCGTAGGGCGACAGCTCGTAGATCGTGGAGAATGCTTGTTGCAGATCCAACGGAACGTCGGGGTCCGGCTCTCGCAGAGGTACGCGCACCGTCGGCAGACGATCGAACAGGGGAACCGGCCAAACTTCCGTTTCCGGCCGCCTGTTGGCGCGTGTCAAGAACACAAAATAGTCGGCAGCCGGCAACGGCTTCGTCATGGGAACTCGCTTCCCCTTGCGAAGCAAGTCGATCTCCAGCAGATGGGCCGTGCTCAGAAGAATTTTCTTGCGCTTCTCCAGGTATTCCTTGCGGCCGTCGCTGCGTTGATTCGTGGGCGAGAGGATCTCGATCAGCGTCACGAGCTCACGTCCGGATCGATCTCGTATCTCGACCCACGAATGCGGAACCCGCGAAGGCACCACGGTCGTCAGTTTGATCGGAGCCTCGGCCAGCGCGGCGCCGCCAATGGGCAATGGCGCCTGCCTCGCCTCAACCACGCCCACATCAGGGTAGACATCCGTTGCCTCGATCGAAACCTCCTCAGGAGTATCCGTTACCTGACGCTGGTTGGCAAAGGCGAGATAGCGCGGCAAGAGCCTGGGGGTCAACTGACGCGCAATTTCCACCGCCAACTGAATGTGGAACGTGGTCCACAATTCGCCTTCAAGATAGGGGTCCATGCCGGGAAATGGGCACGACATGTAATCCTCCGAGTGACCTAAGCCCGACCTTTTCAAAGCACGCCTCTTCTTATCATCCGCAAACATCGCGCAATACTCAAGTGCGACGCCCTTACGCCAGCGGCCGCTGGAACGGCGGCGATGAGCCTGTCGGTCGACACCTCTCGCGCCGAGAGCCGCATGGAGAAGCCCGCCATAGCCGTGGCACAGTCAGCTCATAGGGTGGGACCAGTGAGCTTTCGAGCGCCGGCCCACCACCTTTAAGGCATTGGGCGTTAGGTGTTAGGCACGCGTAGAACGTCGCGCCTAAAGCCTGACGCCTCTTCTCGGTGGGCCGGCGCTCGCAAGCTCGCTGGTCCCACCCTACGGATTCCTCTTCTGCGCCACGACGATGATCTGCCGGGCGAAGTCGATGCCGATCAGGCGGAACAGCCAGCCGAAAACGTAGCGCCGCAAGATCACCTGGTGCGGCGGATGATTGTAGATGCGGGCGATCCGGGTCACTTCCAGTCCCGCGGCTTCGAGCAGGCCGCCCAACTCGTCGTAGCACAGCGGCGTGCGGTGCGAGGCGTCGCGCAGATAGGCGGGCGGATAATAGGTGTTGGGCGTGCTCAGCACCAGGTGTCCAGCCGGCTTGAGCAGTTTCGCCAGTTGCCCGAGCCACTCGGGCAGCTCGTCGAAGGAAAGGTGCTCGGCGGTTTCCAGGGCGAAGATCAAATCGAACGAGCGATCGACGGCGTCGAGCGCGTGATAGTCGTGCCCGCCGCGCGGGTCGATGTCGAGCGAGCGATAGCGCACGCCGCGTCGTTTTTCGGCGAACATCTCGCCCATGCGGCGGTCGCCGGCGCCGACGTCGAGCACGTCGTTTTCATCGCGCACCACGTCGAGCAGCACGTCGCGCGCGCGGCGCACGAGCGGCAAATCGAACACGCGGCCGAAGCGCGCGGCGACGGCGCAACGAAATTTGTATTGCTCCGACCAAGAATTCTGCTTGCACATTGGCGCGAAATGCGTACTATATCTCAGTTATCGAGCATTGCTTCGACGTCGTTGGCGAAGTTGCTCGTCGATCCAACGATCGCGAGCCATTCTCTCCGCACGACGGCGAGGCAATCAAGATGAACGCGACCGATCATCCGATCGACCGAGGCACCGCGGGCCGGTTCGTTCGGCCCGCAAGTGAAGAAGCGACGGATGGTTGGGAGCAAACGTTTCCGTGGCGACGAACCTGTCGAGCTTCCGCCCCCAGCCCGGCAAGCGGCAAGGAAGTCGCCGTCACTCTCATTTGGAGGACGTACGGTGGCCAAGAAGAAAGCAGCCAAAAAGGCAGCTCCCAAGAAGAAGGCAGCTAAGAAGAAGACCGCGAAGAAGAAGTAGCGCGCCTTTTGAGGCTAGCCACGTCGCCAGGACGTCTGCCGCCGGCCGCATTCGCGCGTCCGAGAGCAGAAGGCCCCGGAACTCGCTCACGCGAGTTCTGCCCTCGTCCACGGCGTCACAGAAACGACGAGAGAGAAGCGCCCGGTCGGATTGGCCGGGCGTTTCTGTTTTCAAAGGGCATTCAAGTCGTACATGCGGTACTTCTTGTAGACCTTGGCCCCGCCCTTTTCCAGGCCCAGGCGGGCCAGGTCGTTGTCTTCCGAAATCCAGGAGAACTCGGCTTCGTCGAAGCCCAGCTCGATCCCCTTCGGCGAGAGCGCCTTCATCAGCACCAGGCCCAGGCCCCAACGCTGATATTCGGGCACGACGTTGATGCTCAGAATCCGCACGCGCGAAATGTCCTTCTTCTTGCTGAGCAGCCGGAACACGCCGAACGGAAACAGCCGCCCGCCGATCTCTTTGATGCGGGGGTTGTAGTCGGGCAGGCCGATGATCGCCCCCACCGGCACGCCCTCGACCTCGGCGATAACCGCCAGCTCGGGCACGATCAGGTGCTCCAGCGACGCCGCCAGCTTTCGCATTTCGCCCGGCGGCAAGGGCACAAAGCCCCAATTCACCGTCAGCGTGCGATTGTAAAGATCGACGAACGCCTCGACGTCGGCCTTGAACGTGCGGCGGGTCGTGTGGCGGATGACGGCGTTGCAACGGGCCTGGGCCTGGTCGGCCAGCGGGTTCAGCCGGGCGGCCACCGACGGCAGGTCGCCGCGCTCACCGAGATAGGCCAGCAGGTCGTGGCCCTTGGTGAAGCCATAGCTCTCGACAAGCTGCGGATAATAGGGCGGATTGTAGGTCATCATGAACGTCGGCGGACTGTCGAACCCTTCGATCAACAGCCCGCATTCGTAGTTCATCGAGGGGTTGGCCGGCCCGCGCAGCGACTCCATCCCGTGCTGCTTGAGCCAGCCGGCGGCGGCGGCGAACAGCGAGCGGGCCACGGCCGGGTCGTCCGTCGACTCGAAGAAACCGAAAAACCCGCGCCGCTCCTTATTGAAGTCGTTGTGTGCTCGGTTGATGATGGCGGCAATCCGGCCGCACACCCGGCCGTTGCGCCGCGCCAGGAACGTCTGGCAATCGGCGTGGTCATAGAAGGGATGCCGCTTGTATCCGAGCAGCTCCTTCTGGTTGCCCAACAGCGGCGGCATCCAGTTCGGGTCGTCGCGATACAGGTCGAAGGGAAACTGCACGAACTGGCGGCGCTCGCGCCAGCTCGTCACGGGAGTCACGGCCACGTCGGCCATCGTTCGTGCCGCACGAACGCTCTTGCTCAATCCAGTCGTCATGGGAACTCAATCCTCGTCAGGGGAAAGGCGGACTTTCAGTGTACGACCACCATCTTGGTTTCGGTCATTTCTTCGACGGCATACCTCGGCCCTTCTTTGCCGAAGCCGCTCTCTTTCAGCCCGCCGTAAGGCATCAGGTCGGCCCGCCATGCCGGACCCCAGTTAATATGGATATTGCCGGAATCGACCTCGCGTGCGAACCGCAGTGCCCAGTCGATGTTCTGCGTGAAAATGCCGGCGCTAAGACCGTAGCGAGAGTCGTTCGCCAAGGCAATGGCTTCCTCCAGCGAAGCGGTGCGGGTGACGGCCACGGCCGGGCCGAACAACTCGTCGCAGCTTATCCGCATTTCGGGCTTGACGTCCGCGACCAACGTCGGCTCGAACAGCGATCCGTGCCGCCGGCCGCCGGCCAGCAGCCTGGCGCCGCCGGCCACCGCCTCATCGACCCACTGGCCCACGCGCTCGGCGTCTTTTTCGCGAATCATCGGACCCATTTTCACCTCGGCGTCGAACGGATCGCCGGCCTTCAATGCGGCCACTTTGGGCCGTAGCGCGTCCAGCAGGTCACCGTAAACCTCGCCCATCGCGATCACGCGCTGCGTGCTGATGCAGGTTTGCCCAGCGTTGGCATAACCCGTCAACACCGCCAATTCAGCCACTTTCTCCAAGTCGGCGTCGGGCATGACGATGAGCGGGCTGTTCGAGCCAAGTTCCAGGGTCACTTTTTTCAGCCCCGCCGCCTGACATAGTTTTTCGCCCACCTCGCGGCTGCCGGTAAAGCTTACCTTACGCACACGGGGGTCGCGGACCAGGGCATCGCCCAACGTGCCGCCTGGACCGGTGACGCAGGCGATGGCCGCCGGCGGCAAGCCGGCTTCGAGCAAGATTTCGACCAGTTTCAAGGCCGAGAGCGGCGTATCGCTGGCCGGTTTGACCACCACGGCGTTTCCCGCCGCCAGGGCCGGGCCGACCTTGTGGCAGACCAAATTGAGAGGGAAGTTGAAGGGCGTGATGGCGGCCACCACGCCGCACGGCACGCGCAGCGTAAAGCCGAGCTTGCCCGCCCCGCCGGGGGCGCCGTCGAGCGGCACCATCTCGCCGCAGATCCGCTTCGCCTCTTCGGCCGAAAGCTGAATCGTTTCGGTCGCGCGCTGGACCTCGGTCTTTCCTTCGGCAAACGTCTTGCCGACTTCCAGACTAATGGTCCGGCCCAATTCGTCGGTGCGTTGGCGCATCAGCTCGGCGGCCCGACTGAGAATTTGAGAACGGTCGTAGCCGGCGGTCCGCCGCATCAGCGCCGCCCCCTCGACGGCGCCTTCGACGGCGCTGGCAATATCGCCCGCGTCGCCCTCGGGCACCGTATCGACCACGGAGCCATCGAACGGATTGCGGACCTCGATCTTTTCGGATTTATCGGCCCATTGGCCGCGGAGGAACATTTTCATGGCATACTTCAGCGATTTGAGAAGGCGTTAAGTTAAGCAGGCGTCAGGCGTCAGGCGTCAGGCAATTGCAAATTCGCAATTCGCAATTGCCTGAATCCTGGACCCCAAACCCTAATCCCCAAACCCTAATCCCCAAACCCTAATTGACCAAACCCCTTTGCCCAGCTATCGTTATAAAAAAGATACCAAGGATGAGCCTAGTTTAGTGTCAGGAAAGAACTTTTCGCAATCGCCCGTCGAGTCCCCAGCGGGGTTCCGGGCACTCGAATTATCACCCACCATGCTCGCTGCGCTCGATCGGGCGGGCTATCTCGAGCCGACGCCGATTCAGGCGGGCCTCATTCCGCGTGCGCTGGCCGGCGTCGATTTGCTTGGCCAGGCCCGTACGGGAACCGGAAAGACGGCCGCGTTCGCGATTCCGATTCTCGAAAAAGCCGAGCGACGCGGGCACAATCCGCAAGCCCTGGTGCTGGTGCCGACGCGAGAACTGGCGGTGCAAGTGCGAGACGAGTTCGTCAAGCTCGCCCACGGCCGCAAGACGCACGCCGTGGCCCTCTACGGCGGCACCCCCATCCGCGCACAGATCGAGAAGCTGCATCGCGGCGTCGACTGCATCATCGGCACGCCGGGCCGGGTGCTCGACCACATCGGGCGCGGCACGCTCACGCTCAGCGACCTGCAATTTGTCGTGCTCGACGAGGCCGACCGCATGCTCGACATCGGCTTTCGCCCCGACATCGAAAAAATCCTTCGCCGCTGTCCCAGCTCGCGGCAGACCATGTTGCTCAGCGCCACGGTGCCGCCGCCGGTGGCCCGCTTGGCGACGCGCTACATGCGCGACCCCGAGACGCTCAATTTCTCACCCACCGACGTGTCGGTCGAGACGATCGAGCAATTCTACTTCACGGTCATTCCGGAGAAGAAATTCGAACTGCTGGTCAAGCTGCTCAAGCGCGACAAGCCGCGGCAGACGATCGTTTTCTGCCGCACGAAGCGGGGCACCGAGAAGGTCTATCGCCATTTGCAAAAGAAGATTGACGGCGTCGACTGCATCCACGGCGATCTACAGCAAAGCGCGCGCGACCGGGCAATGGCCCGCTTCCGAGAGGGCCAAATCCGCTGCCTGGTGGCCACCGACGTGGTCGGCCGCGGCATCGACGTGACTGGCATCTCGCACATCATCAACTACGACATTCCCAGCTTCTGCGACGACTACGTCCACCGCGTGGGCCGCACCGGGCGAATGGGACGCGAGGGGATCGCCTATACCTTCGTGACGCCGGAAGAAGGCCCCGAATTGACGCGGATTGAAATGCGCATCGAAAAGCTGTTGACGCGGGGCGAGGTGGAAGGATTCGAGGCCGTGCCGCCGCGCACGGTGGCCGTGCCGGCCGTGGCGGTCGAGGCCGAGGACGGCACTGCCGCTCCGGCCGAAGCGAAACGGCCCGCGATGGCCGGCCGCGGCGGGCGTCCCCCGCGCCGCATCCGTCGGGCACTGTAAATTGGCACGTAGGGTGGGACCAGCGAGCTTGCGAGCGCCGGCCCGCCGTAAGCGATGTCGCTTACCTGGAGAGAGACCTCCAGCGCGCTGGAGGTCTCTCCCAGCGAAACCATGTGGGGGGTGATCACCAGCGCGCTGGTGATCCATTCCGGAGAACCATGTGGGGGGTGATCTCCAGCGCGCTGGAGATGAAAAGCGCCGTCGCCAATGGTGGGCCGGCGCTCGCAAGCTCGCTGGCCCCACCCTACAGCCTCAATATGAATCTCTGCCTAATTATTGGCACGGCGAACCGCAAGAAAGGCCAGGAACTGGCGGAACTTGTCGCGCCGCTCGGTGTGCGGGTGCGGACCTTGGCCGATTTTCCGCCGGCGGAAGTAGCGGAGACGGGCGATACCTTTGCCGCCAATGCGGCCATCAAGGCCACCGAGCATGCGAAGCGACTGGGCCAGTGGGTGTTGGCTGACGACAGCGGCTTGTGCGTCGACGCGCTTGGCGGCCGGCCGGGCGTGCATTCCGCGCGTTATGCCGGCCCTTCAGCGAGCGACGGCGACAACAACCGCCGCTTGCTCGAAGAACTGGCCGATGTGCCACTTGAGCGCCGCACGGCGCGTTACGTTTGCCATGCCACGCTGGCCGGTCCCGACGGCCAGGTCGGGGCCGAGGCCGAAGACGATTGTCATGGCCGCATTCTCTTGGCCCCCAGCGGAAGCGGTGGTTTCGGCTACGACCCGCTGTTTGAGATCGTCGAATATCATCGCACGTTCGGCGATCTCGGCCCGGAAGTGAAAGCGTGCCTCAGTCATCGTGCGCGTGCCATGCGCAAGCTGCTGCCGGCCATCCAGCGCCTGATCGTGTAGGGTGGGACCAGCGAGCAACTTCACGCGGCGCTAGTATCCATAGGGCGAGCGAAGCGCGCCGCCCATGTAGCCGCCGCCGCTGGTGGCGTAGTTGAAGCGGCCCGTGTTGGCGATCACGCGATCGGGGTCGCAATCAAACAACCCGTGCCCCGCCGTGCCGATTCGATAGTCGTAGGGAGTGATCATCAGCTTGTCGTGGAAGCGGTCGATCTGGCGCTGATAATCGCCGTCGTTCTTGGTCAGCGCTCCCTGAGAAGCGGAGCTGTTTCGCCAGCGCTCGACCGCGCGGCGACGCATGGCGTCGTCCTGAGACCCCGAATCGCTGTAACGGCCCGCGAATTGCTGCTGGCGCCATTCCTGATATTCATGGGCCTTCGGGCTGGGAATCGTCCATTGCTTGCCGTCCCAGAGCGCCCATTGGTTGTTCGGCAACCAGTACCACCACTTGTTGTTGAACTTCCGATAACGCGCGTTGTCGCGGGAGCCAGCCTGGCTGGACGCTCGGTTCGCCGCGGACTGAGCGGCCGCATTTGGCACGCTTTCGAGCGGCCCTGGCGATGCTTGGATCGGCGGAAGCAATTCGATGTGTTCCTGTGCTGTAGCCGCCCCCGAAAGACAAGCCGCCACCAGGGCCGAAATGCCGAATAAGCCCGGAACCCCCATGCGGAATTGGTGAATTCTCACGCTTACGCCCTCGGATCAAGTTTGGCCAACACGTGCGGGCTCGTTTGCGAACGGCGCGCCACGGCTGAACGACGCCGTTCGCGCCGTCATCTTCGATAATACCATTGCCATCGGTTTCTTCGCTACTCTCGCTTGAACCTTCCTACTTTCCTTAAGGAGAATCCCGCTTTGTTGACCGTGCTGATCGTTGACGACGACCGTAGCGTGCCGCACCTCTTCGAGCGCATCTTTGCCGGCACCCAAACGCGGGTCTGCACGGCACGCACGGCGGCCGAAGGCGTGCAGTTGTTGGCCGAGTGCCGTCCCGACGTGGTGGTTCTCGACATCATGCTCCCCGACCAATCGGGTCTCGACACCTATCAACAAATTCACCGGCACGATCCCAAGTTGCCCGTCATCTTCATCACGGCCGGAGGCAGCAGCGAAACGGCGATCGAGGCCATGAAGCTGGGCGCCTACGACTATCTGGTGAAGCCGCTCAACGTCATTGAGGTGCGCGATCTGGTGAACCGGGCACTCGACAACCGCCGGGCCATGCACGTGCCGGTGCAGTTGCCCGAAGGGCCGACCGCCGATGGTTCGGACGTGTTCATTGGCCGCTGCCCGGCGATGAACGACGTGTTCAAGCGGATCGGCCGCGTTGCCCCCCACAACGTGACGGTCTTGATCCGCGGCGAGACGGGCACGGGCAAAGAACTTGTGGCGAGGGCCATTTACCAGCACAGTCCGCGCGCACACGCGCGGTTTCTGGCCGTCAACATGTCGGCCATCCCAGACACCTTGCTGGAAAGCGAGTTGTTTGGCCACGAAAAAGGCTCGTTCACGGGCGCCGAAAACAGGCGGATCGGGCGCTTTGAGCAATCTTCCGGAGGCACGCTCTTTCTGGACGAAATCGGCGATCTTTCGCCGATGGTACAAAGCAAGCTCTTGCGATTGCTGCAGGAGCAGCGCTTCGAACGCCTTGGCGGCAGCGAAACGATCAAGACCGACGTCCGGGTGATCGCCGCCACGAACCGCGATTTGGAGAAGATGGTCGAGGAGGGCGATTTCAGGGCGGACCTCTATTATCGGCTGAACGGCTTCACCATTCAGCTTCCGCCGCTGCGCGAGAGGGGCGACGATTTGATTCTGCTCATTGGCCAGTTCTTCTCCCGCTTCGCTGCCGAGTTGGGCAAAGACGTGGCGGGCATCTCGCCCGAAGCGATGCAGATGCTGATGCGGTATCACTGGCCCGGCAACATTCGCGAGCTGCAAAGCGCCCTTCGCCAGGCGCTGTTGCACGCCAGCGGCCAGGTTTTGCTGCCGGAGTTCCTGCCCGAAGAGATCCGCACCGGCCGCAAAACACCGGCGTCGGCTCAGGCAGACGAAGGGCCCGGGTTCCGGCTGGAAGCGTTTATCGACGACGCCTTGGCCAACGGCGGCGAAGGCTTGCACGCGGCGTCGATCGCCGTCATGGAGCGTTACTTATTGGCGCGGGTGCTGGAAAAGACGGCCGGCAATCAATCGCAGGCGGCCAAAATACTCGGCATCACGCGGGGCAGCCTGCGCAACAAGATCCGCCAATATCGGATCGCGGTCGGCGCCGTCGTCAGTTCGGCCAACGGTGACAGCGACGATGAGGACGAAGGCGAATGAGCCGGCTTGCGGCCAGAGCGTGTGGGTTAAGCAAAACGTTGTAAGGTGGGGCAAGCGAGCTAGGTCTATCTGTTGACCGACGCAACCGCACGGCGAGGGGCGCCGGGCGAACGCCGCTTCGACCAGTTGATAACCCCGCCGGCAATCAGAATCTCGATCTGCCGGTCCGACAACTGGTGGCGCGCCTCGAAGCGGTCGTGCCTGGCCGCGTTCTCCACGGTCACGGTTTTGCCGGCCCGCAATTGCTCGGCGGGTTCGTCGATCGTGAGCACCGCCGCGTTGTTCAGCTCGTCGAACTGCGACTCGTCGCTGACGACCAGCGGTACAATGCCGAAATTGACGAGGTTCTGCCAGTGGATGCGAGCAAAACTCTTGGCCAGCACCAGCCGCAGTCCCAAGTAGCGAGGCGCCAGCGCCGCATGCTCGCGGCTTGAGCCTTGGCCATAGTTGTGCCCGCCGACAATCGCGTGATCGCCCCGCCGGCGAGCGCGCGAAACATACTCGCCGTCCACGGCGTAATAGACGAACTCGCTCAATTTCGGCACATTGCTGCGATAGGGCAACACCTTGCTGCCCGCCGGCAGGATGTCGTCGGTCGAAATGTTATCGCCGACCCGCAGCAGCACGGGCAGCTCCAGCAGCTCGGGCAGCCCGTCGAACTCCGGCAGCGGGGCGATGTTCTCGCCTTGGATCAACTCCACCCGGCGGGCTTCGTCCGGCTTCAGTGGCGGCAAGAACAATTCGCGATTGAGCGAAGGCTGTTCGGGTTCTACGATGCGCGGATACGGCATATCGAGCGTGCGCGGGTCGGTGATTTCGCCCGCCAGGGCCGAAGCCGCGGCGGTCTCGGGGCTGACCAGGCAGACCTGGTCGTCGCCCGTGCCCGACCGGCCGCGAAAGTTGCGGGGCACGGTGCGCAGGCTCAGCTTGCCGGTGGCCGGCGCTTGTCCCATGCCGATGCAGCCGTTGCAGCCCGCTTGGTGCAAGCGGGCGCCGGCGTGAATCAACGACAGCAGATGCCCGTCGCGCACGAGATTTTCCAGAATCTGCCGCGACGTGGGGTTGACGTCGAACGAGACGCGTTCATGCACTCGACGTCCTCGGACCATCTCGGCCGGCACGGCAAAATCGCGATAACCGGGATTCGCCGACGAGCCGAGGTACGCCTGATAGATCGGCCGCCCTGCGACCTCGCGGACGGGCACCACGTTGTCGGGGCTGGAAGGCAGGGCGATCAACGGTTCCAGCTTCGCCAGATCCATTTCTTCCTCCAGGTCGTAGCTCGCGCCGTCGTCGGCCGCCAGTTCGGTCCAATCGCTCTCGCGTCCCTGCGACCGCAAGAACCGCCTGATTTCGCCATCGGAGGGAAAGACGGTCGTCGTGGCGCCCAGCTCGGTGCCCATATTGGCGATCACGTGCCGGTCCATGGCCGACAGCGACGCCAGGCCGGGGCCGTGGTACTCGAGGATGCGGCCCACCGCGCCCTTGACCGTGTGGCGACGCAGCATCTCCAACACGACATCCTTGGCGCTCACCCAATCGGGCAGCTTGCCGGTCAGTCGCACGCCCCAAATTTCGGGCATCCGCACATAGAACGGCCGCCCGGCCATGGCCAGGGCCACCTCGACGCCGCCGGCGCCGATGGCCAGCATGCCGATCGAGCCGGCGGCCGGCGTATGGCTGTCGGAGCCGAGCAGGGTTTTGCCGGGCTTGCCGAACCGTTCTTGGTGCAGCGGGTGGCTCACTCCGTTGCCGGGCCGGCTGAACCAGAGGCCATGACGCCGAGCGGCGCTGTACAGAAACAGGTGGTCTTCGGGATTCTTGTGGTCCTCTTGCAGCAGGTTGTGGTCGACATACTGCACTGAAACCTCCGTCTGCACGCGATCGACATCGAGCGCCTCAAGCTCCAGCATGACTGTCGTGCCGGTAGCGTCTTGCGTGAGGGTTTGATCGATTCGCAAGGCGATTTCTTCGCCCGGCGACATTTCGCCTTCGAGCAAATGCGACGCGATCAGTTTCTGAGCGACGTTCGAACGCATGCCTTTCACCTCCCGGCTCTTTGTTCGCATTTTTCGTGCCCAGGTGGCGGATATCCATTCATGGTCGTAGCGCTGTAGCGCTGAAGGAAATCCGTGCAAATCGGTGCGAGCCGCGGTAAACTAACAAGGGCCAACCGACGCCTTTCGGCGATCGACATCAAGAGAACCTGACTCTGAGGCGGGTGATCGAGGACGACCGCGCCGTACACGAAGCCCCGGAGCTGTTTTGCTTTGGTTTGCTGGAAGAGTTCGATACCGCGACGGTTCTTTGGCTCACGAACGCTCGCCAAGTGACGCTCCGCGGCGGCGGTCCGCCAGCGCGCGCCGCGTTCGCTGATTTAGGCGAGCGGTTTCGCGCCGCGGGCAAATCGCTCTCGATGGAGGACTAAGCGCCGCGTCGGACACAGATCTCAACGATTTGCGCCGGCGGGCGCCGCGGGCCGCGGGTTCAACGAAATGCACCGCGGTGATGTAAGGAACGTTTCCGGCTTCGTGGCGAGATTCCGGTAGATTCGCAAATAGGCGCGGGCCATGCGCGCGGCGGTGAACCGCTTTTCGAAGACGGCCCGGCAACGCTCGCGCGACAACTCTCCCAAATGCTCGACGGCCCGTACCGCACCCTCCACATCCTCGACGATCAAGCCGCTGACTCCGTCGTCGATGATTTCGGGCACCGAACCTCGGCGCCAGGCAATCACCGGCAGGCCGCACGACATGGCTTCGATCATTACCAGCCCGAACGGCTCGGGCCAATCGACCGGAAAAAGCAGCGACTTGGCGTCTCCCAAGAAGCGCCCTTTGTCGCCTTCGCCGATCTCGCCGATGAACTCGATCAGCGGGTGGTCGAGCAGCGGGGCCACGCGGACTTGATAGTAGTCGCGATCGGCGCGGTCGACCTTGGCCGCGATTTTCAACGGCATTCCGGTCCGTTTGGCAACCTCGATGGCGCGCTCGACGCCCTTCTCCGGTGAAATGCGTCCCAGAAAGGCCAGGTAACCGCCCGCCCCGTTGCCCGGCGAGTGCAGTTCGGGAGGCAACCCGTGATACACCGTCCCCTGCCAATTGATCCAGCTCAACGGTTTGCGCTGGTGGTTTGAGATCGAGGTCACAGGCGTCCCGCGGAATTTGCGATAGAGCGGCGCCAACTCTGCCAGGTCGAGCCGGCCGTGCAGCGTGGTCACATGGCGGCACGACTGCCGTTGCGACACGGGAAAGTGCAGGTAATCGATGTGGAAGTGGATGACGTCGAACGAGTCGGCCCGTTCAAACACCTCTTCGATCATGGTGATATGGCGGGCCAGTGGGTCGGTGCATCGCGGATCGAGCCGCAGTGCCTGCTCGCAGCAAGGCACGAGTTCTGCCCGTGTCACCGAATCGCCGCTGGCAAAGAGCGTCACCCTATGCCCTTGGCGAACAAGCTCCTCCGTCAAATAAGAGACAACCCGCTCGGTGCCACCATACAAACGCGGCGGCACGCTTTCGTAAAGCGGGGCAACTTGCGCAATCCTCATCAGAGCGTCCTCCTAAGATCCGTTCCCGCGCGTCCATTTTTTGTGGACGATGGCACTTGACGTGCAACAGCAAGCCGTGCTTTTTTGCGTGAAGCGGTAGCAAACCGCGCTCCAAAATTGGTGCAACATTAGCAAGCCGCGATCCTAGAACTGACCAGAGCACTTTAGGGACGACCATGACGACCGGCGAATCGGTGCGTGAGGTTAACCATCAGGCCAGCGACGGCGAGGAAGGCCCTTTTTATATCGTGGCTCCATCGCCTGGGGCCGACGAACGGCGCCGCGTGCTGAAGCAGGGCGACACCTTTGCGGTGTTCGACCGGTTCGGCGATATCAAGCCCGGCGGGCACGGCGAAGAAGGACTGTACCATGAAGGTACGCGCCACCTCTCGGGCTTGGTGCTGGAATTGAACGGCGAACGCCCGCTCTTTTTGAGCTCGAACATCAAGGAAGACAACGCGCTGTTGGCCATCGACCTGACCAATCGCGACCTGCACGACGGTCATCATGTCGCGCTGCAGCGCGGCAGCGTCCACTTGTTGCGCATCAAGTTTCTCTGGCAAGGACGGGCCTACGAACGGCTTCGCCTCCGGAACTTTGGCCGCCAGCCGGCGAAGCTGTCGTTCGCCTGGCGATTTGCCGCCGATTATGCCGACATTTTCGAGGTCCGCGGCACGACGCGCCACCGACGGGGCGAAAGCGAACGAGCGCGCGTTGCCGACGACCACGTCGTGCTTGCCTATCGCGGGCTCGACGGCGTCGTGCGGCGCACATGTTTGCAATTCTCCCCCGCCCCCCATCGGCTGACTCGTGCCCAGGCGGTGTTCGAGGCCGATCTCGCTCCCGGCGCCGATCTGACCTATTATCTTACCGTTTCCTGCGAGCACGACCGCCAGGCCCGTAGTGTAGGCGTCCCCGCTTGCACAGCGGCAGGCGAGACGCCTGCACCACAAAGCGCGGCTGGCGAGGCGCGTGCGCCACAAGCACTGTCGTATGACGCCGCCATGCAACGCGCCGTCGGGACGTTGAAAGCGGCCCGGCAGCAAGCCTGTGAAGTGACCACGTCGAACGAGCGGTTCAACGATTGGCTCAACCGCAGCATCGCCGATCTGGACATGATGATTACCGAGACGCCGTGGGGCGAGTATCCCTACGCCGGCGTGCCCTGGTTCAGCACGCCTTTCGGCCGCGACGGAATCATCACGGCGCTGGAATACCTCTGGCTGGCCCCCAGCGTGGCCCGCGGGGTGCTCACCTACCTCGCCCAGACGCAGGCCAGCGAGGTCCACGATGAGCGCGATGCGGAACCGGGCAAGATCCTGCACGAAACCCGCGGCGGCGAAATGGCGGCGCTCGGCGAGGTGCCGTTCGCCCGGTACTACGGCAGCGTCGACTCCACGCCGCTGTTTGTGCTGCTGGCGGCGGCCTATTACCAGCGCACCGCCGACCGCGAGCTGATCGAGTCGCTCTGGCCGCACATCGAGCGGGCACTTGCCTGGATGCGTTTTTTCGGTGACGCCGACGGCGACGGCTTTATCGAGTATGCACGGCACTCGTCGCAAGGACTCGTGCAGCAGGGCTGGAAGGACTCGCACGATTCGGTGTTTCACGCCGATGGCTCGTTGGCCAAGGCGCCGATCGCGCTCTGCGAAGTTCAGGGCTACGCCTATGCCGCCCAGCGCGGCGCCGCCCGGCTGGCCGCCGCCTTGGGAAAAGAAACCGAGGCCGCCGAACTGGCCCGCCACACGGAGCAACTGCGGGAAAAGTTCGAGCAGGCCTTCTGGTGCGACGAGCTGGGCACGTACGCCATGGCGCTCGACGGCGACAAACAGCCCTGCCGCGTGCGCAGCTCGAACGCGGGGCATTGCCTCTACACGGGCATCGCCCACGCCGAACGCGCCCGACGCGTCGCCGCCGGCTTGTTGAGCGACGCGTCGTTTTCGGGCTGGGGCATCCGCACGATCGCAGCCGGCCAGCCGCGCTACAATCCGATGTCCTACCACAACGGCTCGGTGTGGCCCCACGACAACGCCTTGATCGCCAAGGGCCTGGCCCGTTTTGGACTGAAGCAGGACGCGTCGAGAATCCTGACCGGCCTGTTCGACGCCAGCTTGTTTGTCGATCTTTCTCGGTTGCCGGAGCTGTTTTGCGGCTTCCCACGGCGCCCGGACGAAGGACCGACGCTTTATCCGGTGGCCTGTTTGCCGCAATCGTGGGCGGCCGCCGCCGTGTTTTTGCTGTTGCAGGCATGCATGGGTCTGCGCATCTCGGCCCCCACGGCGCAAATCCAGTTTTTGGACCCGATGCTGCCGCGCTGGCTGGACGAGGTGCGGATCCGCAATTTGCAAGTCGGGCCCGCCACGGTCGACTTGCTGTTGCGACGCCACGCCGAAGACGTGGCCGTCAACGTGCTCTCGCGAAAGGGCGGCGCGGTGAGAGTGATGGTGGAAAAATAAAAGCCCGTGGGCCGGACGTGGCACACGGGCTTTGCGGATGGGTGCCCCAAGCGCGATTCGAATCAGCCGGTTTGCACGGCGATCCGAACAACGCCGCGGGCCCGGCGAGCTCGTGGAGTTCTCTGGATCCGATTGGCGCTCAAGTCTTTATGTTCAGGAAGCCTCGATCCAGGCCGCAAGACGCCGTTTCGATCGACTGCCGAATTGGCAGCCGCCTCAGCGGAACCCATGTGATTCGAACCTTAACGGCGGCGGTCTTCCGGTTGTTCTTAAATCCTTGCAGGATTTCCAGATTCGGACGACCGCCGCGGCGGAAGCGCGCATCGCGCTGCGGTGGCGCGCCAGTTGCAACGCGGCTCGCGCAGAAGCACCGAGATTGCACACGGCAACGCGGTCGGCGAACGCACAAGGCCGCGACCTCATTTCCCCCGCCGGTCCTTGGCCGCGTTAAACTTACGCCCGCGGGCGGACGACCCGACTGGCGTTGCCGTGGCCTCAAGAGGAGGACGAACCATGACGCCTATCCGCTGGACATTTCATGACTGCGACGAGTTGATCAAGGCCGAGGTCGAGGCCTATTGGAACAAGAAGGCCCCGCGCCTGGAACGTCTGCTGAAAACTTTTCCCGAAGGCCTGCGCGACTTGAGCGTTTCGGTTTATCACAACCGGCCGCGTGCCGTATTCGACGGCCGAGCGGTGCTCGAATTGCCCTCGCGCACGCTGGCGGCTGGCGCTAGCGAGAAAGACCTTCGCGCCCTGGTCGACCGACTGGCCGACGTGTTGGCGACGGAGATCAAGCGCCATCGCTCGCGCTTGCGGCACGACTGGGTCTATCGGCGAAAGAGCCGCCGCCGCGACGAGCTGACCGCCGCGGGCCCGATGCTGGAACAAGACCGTCGCGAACGCCGCCGCGAAGCGTTCTTCGAGTTGCTGATGCCCATCCTGCGGCCGCTCAAAGAGCACGCGCGGCGAGAAGTGCGGTTGTTGGAAAAACAAGGAACGATCGGGCGCGGCGAAGTCACGGCGGCCGACATCCTGAGCGAAGCCGTGCTGCGCGCCTGGGAAGAGTTCGATCAGCGTCCGTCCGGATGGCATCTCGATGTGTGGCTGATGGATGTCATGGACGATTGTCTCGACAAACTGCGCAGCGAACCGAAGAGGGTGCCGCTGAGCAACCGGTTACTGGCCGAGATGGCCGAGGAGCGCGACGGCGGCCGCTGGTCGGCATCGGCCGTGACGATGGAAGACTTGATGCCCGGCGAGGAGAGCAGCCTGGCTTGGGACGATCTTGGGCGGGCCGAGCAACAGGACCGCGTCGATCGGCTGCTGGGGACCATGCCGGGGCGCCGGCGCGACGCCTTCACGCAGTTCATTCTGGAGGGCTTCGACGCGGCGGAGATCGCCATGATTCAAGACCGGACCGAAGCGGAAGTGAAGGCCGACATCGAGGCGGCGCGCCAGGCGCTCAAAGAGCTGTTGCTGGGGCACGCCCCGAGCCAAGCTGACGGCCATGAGGCAGCGGCGGCGCGTGACGGGGCCGACGAGCCAAGCGGCAGGCCGGTTGAGGCTGCGGCAAATGGATAAGGAATAAAGGAGGGTGCCATGACGTGGCCGGATACACTTCGGCAATCGGGCGCAACCGCCGATGGGTCAAGGGCGGGGCAACGGGGCGAAGTGTCGAGGCGGACGCGCGGCGAACATGACGACCTGCTGGCGGCGATGCACCAACTCGAGGCGGCGCTGGCGTCGCCCGCTCCCGGACGAGCAGAGGCCTGGGCGAAGCGCGTCGGCCGCGACCTCCGGCTCATGCGCGAGCACTTGCGCTCACACGTCGCGTCGGCCGAAACCGCCGACGGGCTGTGCAGCGAGTTAAAGGCGGCGCGCCCGGAGATGACCCACCGAATCGAGCAGTTGCAAACGGAGCACGGGCATTTGCTCGACTCCGCCGCGGCGCTAGCGGATTCGCTTCACCCGACTGAGACGGCCGCGGCTTTTGCCGCCGTGCGCCAGCAAGCCGCGGAACTGTTGGAGCTGATCCGCGCGCACCACGCGAAGGAAGTCGACCTGATCTACGAGTGTTTCTGCACCGATATCGGGGTCGGCGATTAACGCCAACAGCAACAAGAAGAGGGAACGTACAAAACGAAAATATAACAATAACATTATGATGTTTGAAATATGGACAAGCTATCGCTCATCTTATCTTTGCTGGCCGTAATCCTTGGTTCCGTGGCCTACTGGCGAGCGGGCGGCGAGCAGGACGTAACGACGGCCGGCAAAGCCCTGCGGGACGAGTTGACCGCGCTCAAGGCCAAACAGGATGAGTTGCTCGATGATCTGGCGAGCGAGGTGCAAGCCACCTACGAGCGCGCACAAGAAGGAATGACCCATGCACGCCAGCGGCTGTCGTCGCTGCTCTTTCGGCCGTAGCGCCATTCGCTGGCCCGGGCCCCACGAAAGTGAGAACCACGCCACCAAGGCAGCAGGACCAGTTCTGTTCTTTTCATCCCCCTTGCAATTCTTCCCACGGGGCTAAAATAAGAGAGGGCATCCATCCCGCATCATCATTTCAGCGATGTCAACGTGGTAAGCAGCTACGGATATGAAGAAGGGCATTCCGGTATCGCCGGGAGTCGCCGTTGCTCCCGCCTACTGCATCGAGCCGGTGCTGGCCCGGTACACCCCGCCAACTGGATGAAACCGCCTCCGCGAGCGGATGACGGACGTCCGCGATGTCGTGGGCCGTATTCAGGCCCACTTGGAACCTTCCTGCGGCTCGAAGGGCCTCGACGTTGAGGAACCTGTCATTGTGGTGGCAGCGGAAATCCTTCCCTCTCAAGCGGCCCTTTTTGACCGGCTAATCGTGATGGGCATCCTCACAGAAACCGGCGGAGCCACCGGGCATGCGGGTATTCTCGCGCGGGCACGAGGGCGTTTTTACTGGCGGCATCCTCGCGTTCAGACCACCGCTGCACGATTATCGACGTCTGCCGTCTTGCGGCAACTCTCGGTGGAAGACGGTGGGATCAACGCAAAAGTAATTCGCCAGCTTGGCGATCTGTGGGCGGGTGAGTTGACGCTTGTCGCTCAAGACATCCGATATCGTGGCAGCCGCGATCTTGGTCGCCCGCGAGACCGCTATTTCCGTAACGCCTTTTGCCTCGATCAGGTGCCGCAGCATTTCGCCGTCCGACACGGGCTGCATCGGGTGTGCGGTCGATTCGTACTTCTCTACGAGATCGCTCAGCACGTCTAAGTACCCTTGCTCGCCGGGCGACAGGACCGGCTTGTCCAACAGCGAGTTGATCACGGCAATGGCCCGGTCCAACTCCTCGTCCGACTCAATCGGGAGCAGAGGAAACGCCTTGATAAGCCGGAAATAAACGTCCGGTTCCGAGCCGATGATGCTCATGCGCAGCCGCACCCTTCCTTCCAGTTTCCCTCGTCGTATTCGCGATGGGTCAAGATATGCCGAACATACACCTTTTGCCGGCTGGCCTCAAAATGGATGACTGTGATGAGGCGATACTTATTGCCGCCGATATTGAAAACCACGCACTTGCCAACCAGATCCGCATGGGGGAACGATTTGCGCACATCGGCGAAATTGAGCCATTGCGACTTCCTGGTGCGACGCACCCACGCGCGTAGAGGCGATTCCGCCTCGGTGTGGCGCCGCCAAAAGTCACGCAGCATTTTTTCGGAGATGATATGCATCCCAGCAAGATTATACCCCGCCGAAAGCGTTCATCGAAGGGCGATTGAGCTAGCCAGCTAACCATGCTATCGACTGCCGAATTGACAGCCGCCGCCACGAGACTGGAGCCCCAGCGAGCCGGGACTCTTTCGACGCGGGCATCGGCGCGCTGTTTGCAAAGGTGTCTTGCAGAAACCTTGGAGCGGACCTGTTTGGAGATGTGTTTCGTGGCCAAAAAGTCAAAGTCAAGGAATCGTGGCAAAGCGGCATCCGCCTGTTGAAAGGTTGCGAGGTCGACATCCTGGAGGACGGTTCGCTCGATCTGGACGACTCGATCCTCAAAGAACTCGACATCGTCATCTGTTCCGTCCACTCAAAATTCAACCTCTCGCGCGAGAAGCAGACGGAACGCATCATCCGGGCGATGGACGATCCGTATACGAACATCATCGGGCATGCCACGGGACGGCTGATCGGCCGCCGCGAGCCGTATCAGGTCGACGTCGAGCGGCTGATCGAGGCGGCCCGCGAGCGCGGCTGTTTTCTGGAGCTCAACGCCCAGCCAGACCGGCTCGACCTGGCCGACAACTATTGCAAGCTGGCCAAGGAGCGGGGCGTGAAGCTGGCGATCTCGACGGACGCTCACAGCCGCAACGACTTGATGTTCATGCGGTTCGGCGTGGCGCAGGCCCCGCCGCGGCTGGCTGGAGGCCGACGACGTGATCAACACCCGCGGCTGGCGCGGCCTGAAGAAGCTGCTCGAGCGGTAGGCCAGTGGTTAGTGGCGGAGCCGGTTACCGGCAAGAACATCGCTACGGCTTTCGGCTTCGACGCAGCGCCCGTTCTTACGGATTCGGGCTTTCCGAAATCTTTTTATGCGCCGGTGCCTTTTTTGCACGGCCCTTGAAACCGGTTTGTTCTTGGCGGGTCACCGAATCGACGAAAGGACAGATAGTGCGATGGCCAAAACGACTGCGGATATCTTGATCGAGCGGCTCATGGACTGGGGAGTCGATACCATCTTCGGAATCCCCGGCGACGGCATCAACGGCCTCATGGAAGCCTTGCGCAAAGTCAAAGACAAGGTCCGCTTCGTGCAAGTGCGCCACGAGGAAGCGGCCGCTTTCATGGCCTGCGCCTATGCGAAGTTCACCGGCCGACTGGGTGTTTGTTTGGCCACGTCCGGCCCCGGCGCCATCCACTTGCTCAACGGCCTTTACGATGCCAAGCTCGACAGCACGCCGGTGCTCGCGCTCACCGGCCAAACCTATCACGACCTTCTGGGCACTCGCTTCCAGCAAGAAGTCGACCTCTTGCAACTTTACAGCGGGGTGGCCTGCTTCAATCAACAAGTCATGGGGCCGGACCATGCGGAGTCGCTGATTGATGTGGCCTGCCGCAATGCCCTGTCGATGCGCGGCGTGGCGCATATCACGTGTTGCAACGACTACCAGGAGATGCCGCTCTCCAAGGGCCAGCAGTCCATGATGAAGGTCAAAGGCCACACTTCGGCCGCCTGGCATCCGCCCATCAGCGTTCCCCAGCACGACACGCTCGCGGCCGCCGCCGAAATCATCAACAGCGGCCAGAAGGTGGTGATCATGGTGGGACAAGGGGCGCTGGGCGCCGGCGATGAGGTGGAACAACTCGCGGAATCGTTGGCCGCGCCGGTGGTGAAAGCCTTGCTCGGCAAAGCGGTCGTCCCCGATGATTCTCCCTACACCACCGGCTATCTCGGGCTGATCGGCACGACGCCTTCCAACCAGGCGATGGAGAGTTGCGATACGCTGCTCTTGATCGGCACGAGTTTTCCCTACATGCAATTCTTGCCCAAGCCCGGACAGGCCAAGGCCGTGCAAATCGACCGCGACCCGACGCGGATCGGGCTGCGCTATCCGGTCAATGTCGGTCTGGTGGGCGACGCGCGCGCCACCTTGAGCGCGTTGATGCCCATGCTCAAGCCCAAGAACGACCGCTCGATGCTCGAACAGGCCCAAGCGGGAATGAAGGAGTGGCGAGAGTTGATGCTGAAGCGCTCCAGCCGCGACGACACTCCGCTCAAGCCCCAGGTCGTCGCCCGGCACGTGAGCGAGATGTTGGCCGACAACGCCATTGTGACCTGCGATTCGGGCACCGTCACCACTTGGGCCGCGCGCCACATAAACATGCGGCGGGGCATGAAGTTCTCGCTCTCGGGCACATTGGCCACCATGGCGCCGGGCCTGCCCTACGCCAACGCCGCCCAGATCGCCTTTCCCGATCGGCAGGTGGTGGCCTTCGTGGGCGACGGCGGCTTCACCATGCTCGGTTGCGAGTTCATCACCGCCGTCAAATACAAGTTGCCGATCAAGGTGGTCATCATCAAGAACAACGTACTAGGACAGATCAAATGGGAGCAGATGGTGTTCCTGGGCAACCCGGAATATGGCGTCGAGTTGGAGCCGATCGATTTCGTGAAATTCGCCGAGGCGTGCGGCGGCGTGGGCTACCGTTGCGAGCAGCCCGATGAAGTGCGGCCGGCCTTGGAAGCCGCTTTCGCCTCGAGAAGGCCGGCGCTGGTGGAAGCCACGGTCGATCCCTTCGAGCCTCCCATGCCGGCGGGCGCGACCGTCAAGCAGGCGGTGCATCTGGCCGAATCGTTGGCCCGCGGTGAACCGCACCGCGGCAAGATCGCCACCACGATCTTCCGCGACAAAGTGAGCGATTTGACCTAGTACGGAGAACGTTCATGCCTGAAACCAAAGCGGAACCGGCGGCCGTGCAAGATGTGATCGTCGATGTGATCGACGGCGTGCGACTCTATGGACGCCGCACGGCAAAAAGCACTTTGACACTCAACGCTTCGGACCGCGAGCGGGATGCCATCGAGCGGATCGCCGCCATGTTGCACCGCAAAGGCTATGCGGTGAAGCGTTCTACCTTCGTGCTCGATGCCAAGACGCATTACGACCTGCAAGCCACCTGGGTTGGCCAGGGGGACTGCCCGTATCACGTATCGGACTAGACTTGTCGAAACAGGCATAGGGTGAGATCGGCGAGCTTGCGAGCGCCGGCCCAGCGACCGTTGCGATTTGCAAGACTGGAATCCAGAATCACCGCGACGGCGGGCCGGCGCTCGCAAGCTCGCCGGCCCCACCCCACCACCGAATGAGGCATTCATGAGTGTTCAAACCGCCACCCCGCCCGAAGCGAAAGAAATTCAACGTCACGACTTCGACTCGCAGGTCGATGCCAGGTCGTTGGAGGCGCGGCTCAGGACGGCGGTGCGCGGCGAAGTGCGCTTCGACGACGGTTCGCGGGCACTCTACGCCACCGACGGCTCCAATTATCGGCAAGTGCCGATCGGCGTGGTCATTCCCCGCAGCGCGGACGACGTTGTGGCCACGGTGGCGCTGTGCCGCGAATACGGCGCGCCGATCCTCGGCCGCGGCGGCGGCACCAGCCTCACGGGCGGATGCTGCAACGTGGCCGTCGTACTCGACTTCTCCAAGTACATGAACCGCCTGATCGAGCTCAACCCCGCGGGCAAGTTCGCCCGCGTACAGCCGGGCATCGTGCTCGACAGCTTGCGAATGGCCGCCGAAAAGCACGAATTGACGTTCGCGCCCGATCCGTCGACGCACAATCACTGCTGCCTGGGCGGCATGATGGGCAACAACTCCTGCGGCATCCATTCGATTATGGGCGGCCGCACCGTCGACAACATCCAAGAGCTGGACATTCTAACCTACGACGGCCTGCGGATGCGCGTCGGCCCGACCAGCGACGAAGAATACGAGCGGATTGTCGCGGCGGGAGGACGAAAAGCCGACATCTATCGCCGGCTGCGCGATTTACGCGACCGTTACGGCGATCTGATTCGCCAGCGCTATCCAAACATTCCGCGGCGCGTGTCGGGCTACAGCCTTGATGAGTTGCTGCCGGAAAGCGGCTTTAACGTGGCCCGTTCGCTGATCGGCTCGGAGAGCACCTGCGTGCTATTCCTGGAAGCGACCTGCCGGTTGATCCACAGCCCGCCCAAACGCACGCTGGTGGTGGTCGGCTTTCCGGACGTCGCCACGGCCGGCGATCACGTGCCCGAGGTGCTGAAGCATGGCCCGTTGGGCTTGGAAGGGCTCGACGATCATCTGATCAACGACTTGCGGGCGAAATCGCTGGAGATGGATTTGCTGCCGTTGCTGCCCAAAGGCGACGGCTGGCTGCTGGTCGAGTTCGGCGGCGAGACGCAGGAAGAGTCCGACGCCAAAGCGGACGCGCTGGTGCGGCAACTCAGTGGCCGGCCGCACGTCAAAGATTGGAAGATTTACACGGACAAGAAAGAAGAGCGGCTGGTCTGGGAGATCCGCGAGTCGGGGCTGGGGGCCACGGCCCGCATTCCCAACAGGCCCGATAACTGGGAGGGTTGGGAAGATTCCGCCGTACCGCCTGAAAAAGTCGGCGACTATCTGCGCGATCTGAGGAAGCTGCTCGACAAGTATAATTATCAATGCGCCCTCTACGGGCATTTTGGCCAGGGCTGCGTTCACACGCGGATCAATTTCCAGTTCAAGACGGCCGAAGGCGTGGCCATCTACCGGCGCTTCATGTATGAAGCCGCCGACCTGGTGTTGAGTTATGGCGGTTCGCTTTCCGGCGAGCATGGCGACGGTCAGTCGCGAGCCGAGCTGTTGCCCAAGATGTACGGCACCGAACTGATCGAGGCCTTCCGCGAGTTCAAGTCGATCTGGGATCCTGATTGGAAGATGAATCCGGGCAAGAAGGTCGACGCCTACAAGATTAGCGAGAACTTGCGGCTCGGCCCGAACTATCATCCGCTGCAAGTTGAAACCCACTTTACGTTTCCCGACGATCACGGCAGTTTTGCCTATGCCACAGAGCGGTGCGTGAGCGTGGGCACGTGCCGGCGCGAGAAGGGCGGCACCATGTGCCCCAGCTATATGGTGACCAAGGAGGAAAAAGACTCCACGCGCGGCCGGGCGCACCTGCTGTTTGAAATGCTGCAAGGTGAGCCGCTCAAGAAGGTATGGAAAAACGAGGCCGTGCGAGACGCACTCGATCTCTGCCTGGCGTGCAAAGGGTGCAAAGGCGATTGCCCGATGCAGGTCGACATGGCCACCTACAAGGCCGAGTATTTGTCGCACTATTATGAGGGCCGCTTGCGTCCGCGGCACGCCTACGCGATGGGTTGGATTTATTGGTGGAGTCGGCTGGCGTCGCTGGCGCCGCCTTTGGTCAATTTTTTCAGCCAGACGCCCGGACTCAGCACGCTAACCAAGTGGCTCGGCGGTGTGTCGCCCCATCGGCAGATGCCGCCCTTTGCCAATCAGCCGTTCAAGCAATGGTTTTTCCAGCGGCCGCCGCGCAACGTCGGCGCGGAACGGGTCATTCTCTGGCCCGACACATTCAACAACTATTTCCACCCCGAGGTGGCCAAGGCGGCGGTGGAAGTGCTTGAAGACGTGGGCTGGCAGGTGGTCGTGCCCCGCGCGTCGCTCTGTTGCGGCCGCCCCTTGTATGACTATGGGATGCTCGACACCGCCAAACGGATGCTGCGGCAGATCCTCTTGACTTTGCAGGGCGAGATCCAGGCGGGTACGCCGCTCGTCGGCCTCGAACCAAGCTGCGTGGCCGTGTTTCGCGATGAACTGCGCAGCCTGTTCCCTATGGACGAAGACGCCAAGCGCTTGCAGCAGCAAACGTTCACGCTCGCCGAGTTCATCGAAAAATACGCGCCCGATCATCGCTTTCCGCTGTTGCGGCGCAAGGCGATCGTTCACGGCCACTGCCATCATAAGGCCGTGATGAAGTTGAAGGCGGAAGACCACGTGCTCACCAAACTGGGCTTGAACTACGAAGTCCCGCAGACGGGTTGCTGTGGCATGGCGGGGTCGTTCGGCTTTGAGAAGGAACACTACGACATTTCCATGCAAGTCGGCGAGCACGCGCTGTTGCCGGCGGTGCGGGGCGTCGAGAAAGACACGTTGGTCGTGGCCGATGGTTTTAGCTGCAAGCACCAGATCAGCGAAGGCACGGACCGGCGCGCATTGCACCTGGCGCAAGTATTGCAGATGGCGTTGCACGAGTCGCCCGCCGGTCCGCCCGCCGGTTATCCCGAGGCGCGGTATCCCGATGTGCGGCTCGACGGCCCCGAAAAGCGGCAAGCCGTCATCCGTTCGGCCATCGTCGCCGGCGTGGGCGTGTTGGCGGCGGCCGGCGCGCTATACGTAGTCAAAAAGGCGATCGAACGAAGAACTTAGGGTGAAAGGACAATGTTGAGGTCATCCAAACCAGAAGTCGTCGTCATCACCGGGGCTTCGGCCGGTGTGGGTCGGGCAACCGCGCGCGAGTTCGGCCGCCGCGGAGCGCACGTGGGGCTACTGGCCCGCGGACCCGACGCTTTGGAGGCCACGTGCCGCGAGATCGAGCAACTTGGCGGCAAAGCGCTGGGGGCGCCCACCGATGTGGCCTTCGACGACCAGGTGGAAGCCGCCGCCGAACAGGTGGAGCAGTGCTTCGGTCCGATCGACATCTGGATCAATTGCGCGATGACGTCGGTCTTTTCGCCCTTCGAGCAGATGACGCCCGACGAATTCAAACGGGTGATCGATGTCACCTTCATGGGCCAGGTCTACGGAACGATGGCGGCGCTGAAGCGGATGTCGCCGCGCAATCGCGGCACGATCGTGCAAGTCGGTTCGGCCCTGGTGTACCGCAGCATTCCGCTGCAATCGGCTTATTGCGCGGCGAAGGCGGCGGTGCGCGGTTTCACCGATTCACTGCGCACCGAATTGCTGCACCAGAAGAGCCGGGTACACCTGACGATGGTCCAATTGCCGGGCCTCAACACGCCGCAATTCGACTGGTCGAAAAGCCGCATGCCGCACCGTGCGCAACCGGTGCCGCCGATCTATCAACCGGAAGTCGCGGCCGACGCGATTGTATGGGCGGCGCATCACCGGCGGCGTGAAGTATGGGTCGGACGGCCGTCGCTCAAAGCGATCGTCGGGGCCAAAGTTGCGCCTGCCATCGGCGACTGGGTGCTAAGTCGCGAAGGTTATTCCGCCCAGCAGACCCCGGAGCCGGAAGACCCCGATCGGGAATATAACCTCTGGGAGCCGCTTCCTGGAGACCACGGCGCTCACGGCCGCTTCGACCGGCGCGCCACGAGCTTCAGCCCGCAGTGGTGGCTCGACAAGCACCGTGGACTGATCGCGTTGGCCGCCGGTACTGCGGGCGTCACCTGGGCGGTATTCTGCGCGGCGAAGGAACGCCGGCATTTGCCCCCAACAGCGGCGAAGCCGCGGGTTCCCTCTCCCGTCCGGAGAGGGCGAGGGTGAGGGCGCGTGGGACGTCTTGGGAGAACGGAACGTGTCAGGTCAACTCGCGCGAGTTCGTTGTGAGGCGCCGATTACGAGCGTCGAAGCCACCGCCTACGCAATTCCCACCGATCGTCCGGAGTCCGACGGCACGTATCAATGGGACAAAACGGTTCTCGTGCTTGTTGAAGCCCAGGCCGGCGGCGAACGGGGGCTGGGTTACACCTATGCCGATGCCTCGACGGCGACACTGATTCGCGACAAGCTGAACGGTATTGTCGCAGGCATCGACGCCTTTCGCGTGCCCGAAGCGTGGCACGCCATGGTTCACGCGATTCGCAACCTGGGCCGGCCGGGAATCGCAGCGATGGCCATTTCGGCCGTGGACAATGCCCTCTGGGACCTGAAAGCGCGGCTGCTCGGTCTTCCCTTGGTCTTGTTGCTGGGCGCGGCGCGCGACGCCGTTCCGGTTTATGGCAGCGGTGGGTTCACGTCGTACTCCGACGACGAGCTTCGCCGGCAGCTTGCCGGCTGGGTCGAGCTGGGCGTCCGGCAAGTAAAAATGAAGATCGGCCGCGACGCCGCCGCCGACCGCCGCCGCGTCACCGCTGCGCGGCAGGCAATCGGCGACGCGCCGGAACTGTATGTCGACGCCAACGGCGCCTACTCGCGCAAGCAGGCCCTTGCCCAGGCCGAAGCGTTCGTCGACGAGGGCGTGAGCTGGTTCGAAGAGCCGGTCTCGTCCGACGACCTCGAGGGACTGCGCCTCCTGCGCGGCCGTGCGCCGGCCGGTATGGACATTGCCGCAGGCGAATATGGTTACGACCTCGTCTATTTCCAGCGCATGCTTTCGGCGGGCGCCGTCGACGTGCTGCAGATCGACGCCACTCGGGCAGGCGGTATCACGGGCTTCCTCCAAGCCGCCGCGCTGGCGGCGGCGTTCCAGCTCGACGTTTCGGCCCATTGTGCGCCTTTGCTGCACGCCCATCCCTGTTGCGCCCTGTCCAATATTCGGCCCTTGGAGTACTTCCACGACCATGTCCGCATCGAACACTTGCTGTTTGACGGCGCGCTTTCACCGGCCGCCGGGCAGCTTTGTCCCGACCTGACGCGACCGGGAACGGGCGTGGAATTCAAGCATGCCGACGCCAAGAAGTTTGCGATCGGTGGTGTCCGGTAACGAACTAATGGCTCGACGTTTGCTACCGTTCCGAAAAGGAAAAAAACTGGATCACCCCCATGATAGGAGGCAAGATCGGATCTCTGAACCCTCCCGGCATGCTGCTTGCACTATGCAGATTTGCGAACTTGTGTGGAGCCGTTGCCGATTCAGCAAGCAGGAGATGTTTTCATGGCGAAGTACGGTGCCAAAGCGAAGAGCGAAGTGAAAAAGGCGGTCAGCAAGACGAAGAAGGGAACGCAACGCAGCGGCAAAAAAAGCAAGGCCAAAAGCCGCAAACAGGCGATCGCCATCGGCCTCTCGAAAGCCCGGAAAAAAGGCGGCAAAGTCGCGTCCAAGAAGTAGCCGGCGGAAGGAAACAACCGTGAAATCGAAACTGCTTCACCAGGAAGCGAATGAAAAGACATACGTGATTGTTTTCGACACGGGCGAAGAAGTGGCGAGTGGATTGCTCGATTTCGCCAAGCGGCAGCAAATCCACGCCGCCCGATTCACGGCCATCGGCGCGTTGCGCGAGCTGACGCTGGGTTACTTCGATTGGGAAAAAAAGGAATACGAGAAAATCCCGGTGCGAGAGCAGGTGGAAGTGTTGTCGCTGGCGGGTAACATCGTGTCGTCGCAAGACGGCCCCAAGCTGCACGCCCACATTGTCGTCGGCAAGCGCGACGGCACGGCCCACGGCGGACACTTGATCGAAGCCATCGTACGGCCGACGATGGAGGTCATGCTTGTGGAATCGACGCCCACCGTGGTCGAACGGCGGCACGACGAAACCACCGGACTGGCGCTCATCAAGCTCTAGGCATGCCACGGCCCGCTTTCAAACACCATCCGCCGAAGGCCACACGATCATCCTGGTCGACGACGGCTTGGCGACCGGTTCGACCATGCGGGCAGCGGCGGCGGCCGTGCGGCAACAGTCGCCGGCCCGCGTGGTGGTGGCGGCGCCCGTCGCCGCCGCTGAGACGTGCGAAGATCTCAATGGCAACATCGACGAATTCGTGTGTCTCTTGACGCGCATTTATGGCCGTTGGTATGTGGTGCGAAGACTTTTCGCAAACGTCCGACGACGAAGAACGGACCCTATTGGAGGCGTCGGAGCGGCTGCACTCGGTTTCTTCGAGTGGTCAAAAGAAGAGCCGGCCACGGCCGGTCTGCCGCTGGGATGCTTCGGCGCCAGCACGGGCGCCGCCGCCGCGCTGACTGCCGCGGCCCAGCGTCCCGATCGCGTCACCACCGTCGTTTCGCGAGGCGGACGGCCCGACCTGGCGGGCGAGGCGTTGGACCGGGTCCGCGCGGCCGTATTGCTGATCGTGGGAGGAAACGATTTTGGCGTGATCGAATTGAACGAAGCCGCCCAGCGGCGCTTACGTCAAGCCGCCGAAGCCCGGCTGGAAATCGTAGCATCTCTTCGAAGAGCCCGGCGCGCTGGAAGAAGTGGCCCGGCTGGCGGCCGACTGGTTTCAGCGGCACCTGAGACCCATTCTTGTTTGACACGCTTGCCCGCAGGCGGGAAAATGCGGGTGCCGGGCTCTCTTTCCACTTTGGTCGCTCATGACACTCCCTGCTTTTCTCGCGCCGCTGGCGGTTGTGGCCATCATGGCGCCGTCGTTGTTCGCTGTAGACAAAGAACAAGACAAGGCCTTCCGCGCCGTGCAGCGAAGCGCGCTGGCCCAGATGAAAAGCAAGAAAGAGGACGTTCGCTCCGCCGTTTTCGAAAAGCTGAAAGCGTTTCCCACCACCGAATGCGCCAAGCTGCTGGTGCAACAAGGGCTGATCAGTAAATTTGCCGACGTTCGCAAAGAAGCGTACTCCACGCTGGCTTCGTTTCACGACAGCGACGAGGTCTGCGGCTACCTGCTTTCCAGCGTCGAGAAAGAGATGACGCGCGGCACCGCGGGCGAGACGGCGTTCGCCCTGTTTGCGGTGCCCCTGAGCTCCGACGTGGCCGAGATCGAAAAGAAAGCCTTCGACCTGTTCGACAAGACGGCGGGCCAGCGCAAAGGCGGAATGTTGTTCGTGGTTGCGCTGATCGACCAACTCGGCGAGCTGGCTGGCGAGACCGGCGTCGCCGTGCTGGCCAAGATTTCCGAGCGGCCGCTGTTCGAAAAGCAGTTCGGCGTGCGGCGAGCGGTGGTGCAGGCGCTGGCCAAGATCGAAGAGAAGTCGGCCGTCGAAGCTCTGGTGGCGATTCTCGGCAAGGTACCGGGAGAAGTCCGCGGAGACATCGTTCAGCACCTGACGGCCATCAGCGGCGAGCAGTTCGGACTCGATCCGCCGGCCTGGAAAAAATGGTGGAAGGCGAACAAGGACAATTTCGAGTTTCCCGCCGGTGCGGCGCGCGTCGTCAATCGTGCCGAAGCCGTTCAGTCGAGGTCGATGTATTACGGCCTGCCGATCTATGCCGCCCGGCTGGTGTTTGTGATCGACACGTCCAAGAGCATGCGCGGCCTGCGGATTCAGGCCGCCAAACGCGAGCTGGCCAGCGCCATCAACACCTTGCCCGAAGGCGTCTACTTCGACGTGTTGGCCTTCGACCGCACCGTAAAACCTTGGCAGCCCGAGCTGGCCATCGCCTCGGCCGAAAACAAGAAAAAAGCGACGTATTGGGTGGGCGCCATCGCAGATACTCACCTGGGCGGGGGCACGGCTTCCTACGACGCTTTGGAGGCGGCTCTCGATTGCGACACCGAGTCGATCTATTTTCTTACCGACGGGGCGCCGGTGGGCGGCAAGGTGGTCGTTCCGGCCGAAATCGTGGAGGTCGTTTCGCGTTTGAATTTTACCCGCCGCATCACCATCAACGCGCTGGGCATCGGCGTGGGTCCGCAGTTCGTGACCAACCCCTTCTATGTGTTTCTTTCGACCCTGGCCGAGCGGAATTACGGCGAGTACAAGAGCGTCGATCATTAGTGCCGCTGCCGCCGGATGGGAACGAGCCGCAGCGTGGCCAGCACGACGACGGCAAAGAGAAGGTAGACGGTCGTAAAAACCCAGGGCGGAAGTTCGAAAAACAACACCGCATGGACCGCGCGGCCGACGAACGTTCCCTCGGAAGGAGCCTCGCCGGCCAACCGCCGAAGCTCGTTCTCCCAGAGCGTGAGCGGGCAAACGATGCCCGCCGCGGCCTCGCAGGCCACGATCGTAATCGCTGCCAGGTGCGTCCAGCGAAACCAGCGGTTTCGCACCCACGACCATCGCCGCCAGGCGCCCACCAGGATGGCAAACTGGCCGAGCACGATGAAGCCCATATAGAGCAGGTGAATTACGACCACGGCGTCAGCCAAGAGCGAATACCACATCGTGTTGTCGGGAATGGTTTCGCTACTCCCGAGATCCTTCCAGCACCTCGCGCCAGTAAGCCGGCATGGTTTCCCACGCCGATTGATAGGTCGCTTCGAGCGGCACAGGCACATAAACGTCGGGTGACAGAAAGAGCGGCATGTCGGCCAACTTGCCGCCGACGGCGACCGGCTCGACGAACGACTCCGGATACGTGCCGGCTGCGTAAGCCGCTAAGGCGAGGCGTTTGTCTGGCGGCAGTACAAATTCGTTGTCCAGAAACTCGTCCCAGATCGCCTTGTGAATCCCTTCCGGATCGCCTGGGCTGGGCGGAAACAGGTCGACCACGAGCATGTGAACCCCCGCACGCAGTATTTCAACGGCTTTCTCGACGAACTGCTCCAATTCGCGGCGGCTGCCTTTGTTGCCGGGCGAGACGACCTCCAACACGGCCACCACCCGGTGTCCGCTCACGTGCCGGACAACGATCACACTGGCTTTGGCCGCGTACAAATCGACCTCGGCCTTTTGCCGGAACTGCACCTGATGAGGTGCCTCGGCCAGCATAACGCCGCCTGTCGGCTCGGGTTTGGACGGCTCCTCGCCGGCCGGTCCTTGCAGCGTAAGCACGTCGGGCCAACGACCCCCGGCGACTTGCTCGACCAATGCGTAATAGTCTGGGGGCAGCCGGCCGTGGTTCAACGCGCGTTTTATCTCGGGCATCCACGTCTGATGGAAATCGTGGAAAATGCCCGCGTCAACGCGGGTCCAGTCGTGAATCGGCATGGTTGGCCTCGGCCTATGATTTTATCATCCGTGTAAGAAACGGGCGCGGCGGTGGTAGTCCTTATTATAGCGAGCCAAAAACTCCACCATGAGGAGAGTGCCGCTCGCCAAGGCGAGTGGGAGGCGAAAGCCGCCCAGTAAGGCGTAGGGTGGGACCAGCGAGCTTGCGAGCGCCGGCCCACCGATAGCGGCGTCGTTTGCGGTGGGCCGGCGCTCGCAAGCTCGCTGGTCCCACCCTACTTTCAATTCCGAAGATCGCAGACACAACCCACCCAAAGCCCATGTCAACCCACCTTCGCGTCCCATCACCCGACAGTGCCCCTCGTCCAGAATGCCGCCAAGGCGTATTATGGGGACTGATTCGGTCGAGGCGGGCCGCGGTCAACCGACCGCCGGCAAATCACACGTTCAGGTGGAAGCATGTCCGTGGACAACTCCCCGCTAACCCGCGCCAGCTTGCTGGTGCAGCTTCGCGACGGCTCGAACCACCGCGCCTGGCAAGAGTTCCTCGATCTCTACGGGCCGATGATCTACAGCTTCGCGCGCAGCCGCGGCCTGCAAGACGCCGACGCCGCCGACCTGATGCAAGAGGTGATGCGGTCCGTGATGAACGCCATCGGCCGCTTCGACTACGACCGGCAGCAGGGAACGTTTCGCGGCTGGCTGTTCACGATCACCCGCAACAAGGTCTTCAATTTTCTCTCCGCCCGACGCATCCGGCCGCAAGCGTCGGGCGACACGGCCACCAAGCGCCTGCTCGACAACCAGGCCGACCCGAACGACGACACCGATCAGTGGGAGTTGGAATATCAGCGGCGGCTGGCGGCGAGGGCGATGGACCGCGTCAAAGGCGAGTTTCAGGAAAAAACCTGGCAGGCGTTCTGGCTGACGGCGGTCGATGGCGTGGCCGCGGGCGAGGCCGCGAAACAAGTGGGGATTTCGCCCGGGGCGGTCTACGTCGCCAAGAGCCGCGTGCTCGCCCGGCTGAAGGAAGAGGTTGAGGCGATCGAAAGGCAGGAAGAGGCTTGATATGAGTACCGCGACGACATGTCCTGAACCCGACGAGCTGCGGCAGCTTCTCGACGGCACACTGGCCGAGCAACGACTGCACGAATGCACCGAGCATCTCGGCGCGTGCGAATGCTGTCAGGCGAAACTGGAGGATCTGGCTACCGAAGGGACGCGGCTGTCGCAAATCTGCAAGCGGCTTCAGCAGGCCGAGCCGGAGGCGACCTCGGCTTACTGGCCGGCCCTGAAGGCGCTGGGCGCCGCGTCGCCGGCCGTGGCCACGCCGCGCCCAGCGGTCCGCAGTCGCGAGCTGTCGCTCGACTTTCTGGCTCCCGCCGGCGACGCCGTCTATCTCGGCCGGCTGGGGCAGTTCGACGTGATGCGCGTCGTCGGCCGCGGGGGCATGGGCGTGGTGCTCGAAGCCTTCGACTCGCGGCTGCACCGCAACGTGGCCGTCAAAGTGCTCGATCCGGAGTTGGCCGGCGACGACATTGCCCGGCAGCGGTTCTGCCGCGAGGCCCGCGCGGCCGCGTCGATCACGCACGAGAACGTGGTGGCGGTCCACCAGGTCGAAAAGTCGGGCGAGGGCGGCCTGCCCTACATGGTCATGCAGCTCGTCAGCGGCGAATCGCTGGAAGGCCGCCTGCAGCGACAGTCGCCGTTGCCGATCGGCGAGGTCGTGCGGATCGGCATGCAGGCCGCGCACGGCCTGGAGGCGGCCCATGCGCAGGGGCTGATTCATCGCGACATCAAGCCGGGCAACATCTTGTTGGAATCGCCGCACGACCGCGTGAAGCTCACCGACTTCGGCCTGGCGCGGGCCACGCACGACGTCAAGCTGACCCAGTCGGGGTTTGTTTCCGGCACGCCCCTGTACATGTCGCCCGAACAGGTGATGGGGCAGGAGGCCGATCCGCGCTCCGACCTGTTCAGCCTGGGTGCGGTGCTGTACGAAATGTGCGCGGGCCGGCCGCCCTTCGCGGGCGATTCGGCGCTGCTGGTGCTGCGGCAGGTGGTGGAAGAGAAGCACCGCCCCTTGCAAGAGCTGAACCCCGCCGTACCAGGCTGGCTTTCGCACACGATCGATCGTTTGCTGGCCAAGAAGCCGGCCGACCGCATTCAGACCGCCGCGCACCTGGCGGAGCTGTTCGACTACGAGTGGGCGCTGATGAAGACCTCGTCGGAAGACGTGCCGACGGTCTGCCGCGAGGCCGCCAAGAAGCGCGCGACGCGCACGCGCTGGCTGGCCGGCGGCGTCGGCGCGGCCTTTCTCGCACTGGGGCTGTTGGGCGGCAAGTTCCTGGCGAAGAATCCCTCGTTGCCCGCCGCGGCCGTCTCGTCGGCCGAGCCGGTCCACGTGCTCAGCGCCAATCGCGGCACGGTCTGGTCGGTGGCGTTCGATCCGGCAAGCTCGTCGGTGGCCATGGCCGTCGAAGACGGACGGGTGCGGCTTTGGGATTTGCAAAGCGAGAGCGTCAAGGCGACGTTCGACGCGCACCGCGACCTGGTGTGGGCGACGCAATTCTCGCGCGGCGGCGAATGGTTCGCCACCGCCGGCGATGACGGCCTGGTCAAGCTCTGGAATCCGTCGCAGACCAATCCGATCCAGACGTTCGAGCACGCCAACGCGGTCCGCGGGCTGGCACTGGCGCACGACGACGGCCGTTTGTTTTCCGGCGACCGTCAAGGCGGGCTGCGCGCCTGGGCGATCGAGATCGGTAGCCCTGGCCCTCTCTCGGAGCGAGAGGCGACGTCGCAGCCCGTGCTCGAAGCACAGCAGCCCGGTGGCATCTATGCGGTTGCCATTTCGCCCGACGACGAAACCTTGGCCACGGCCGGCAGCGACAAAGCCATACGGCTTTGGAACGCGAAAACGCTGACGCAGAAGCTGCCTCTGGAAGGGCACACCGGGCCGGTCAACGGACTGTCGTTCAACCCCGACGGGCGGCGTTTGGCGTCGGCCGGCTGGGACAAGACCGTGCGCATCTGGGAGACCGGCAGCGGACAGCTCGTCAAATCATGGTCGGGGCACGACGGCGACATCTGGGCGGTCGTCTACTCGCCCGACGGCTCGAAGCTGGCGACCGGCGGGCACGACGGCGCGGTGAAGTTGTGGAACGCCGAGAGCGGCGAGCTGCTGGCGACCTATCTCGGCCACAAGCTGGCCATTCACACGCTGGCCTTCAATCGCGACGGCACGCTGCTCGCCTCCGGCGGCCGCGACGGCGCGGTGAGGATCTGGAGAGTCAAGTAGGCCGCCTGCGCTCTGCCCCAGCCACCGGCAGCACTACTTGGCGTCGTCTGCGGATTGCTCGCTTTCCTTTGCCGGCACGGGCTCGCTCGGCGCCGCGTGCTCGGCGCTGCCGTGCGCGCCTTCATGATGGACCGCTTCCAGCGAGGCGCCTTTCATCAGCTTCACGTCGGATTCACGGCCGATGTGCTCCTTGCGCTCCTCCGAATAGCGGCCGTGATAGCCGAACAGGCCGTTCATGCGGGCCCCGATGTCGGGCACCAGCGCCAGGCAGAGAAACACCGACATGATCGACGCCGGGATCGTCAACACGTATTTCCAGTTGGCCTCGTACTTCACGTGCATGAAGAACAAGATCACCAGCATCGCCTTGGTGCAGGAGACGGCGGTCATGAACATCCTGCCGACCGCCGGGGTATCGTGCCAGGGCCAGTAGCGGGAGTACGTGAAGAACGACATCGTCGTCAGCACGCACAGCGCGAGAAAGACGTAGATGTATTTGGCGATCCCGCCGTGATCGTCGTGCCCGGCGTGGTCGTGGTGCGTGGCTGCGTGTGACATAAGTTCAAAACAGGTACAACAGGGGAAACAAGAAAATCCAGACGAGATCGACAAAGTGCCAATAGAGGCCGATGTTTTCGATCGCCCCGGCCCAGGCGGCGTCGAGCAGCTTCGTGGCCAGAATGCCGAACACGATCAGCCCGATCAGCACGTGCAGGGCGTGAAAGCCGGTGAGCAGAAAGTAGGTGCTGGCCCACATGTTGCCGCCGGGAATCACCACCGGCATCTTCAGCCAGGAATGCTCTTCGTTCATGCCGCCGGCGTGCGGCGCGCTTTCGTCGACCGGCATCGGCATGATTTCGGCCGCCACCAAGGCCAGCTTGTGCTCGTCGGCCGAAATGGTCTCGTTTTGCAATCGTTCCAGCAAGGCGATGTCTTCGCTGTGCTTGGCCGCCTCGTCCGGGTCGGCCTTGATCTCGGTCAAGAGCGCGGTGGCGCGTGCCCGTACCGCCGAGCCGAAATAAATATCGGGCTTCTCATAGACGCGGCTGCGGGGATACCACGGGTAGATGCCGTGGGCGAACTTGGCGTTGTATTCGTACATCTTCACGCCCAAAAAGACGCCGCCTAATGCCAGCGTGACGACGATCCAAAACTTGGCGTTGGCGGCGTTGTTCGTTTTGGCCGCTTCCAGGGCCAACACCACGCTGACGCTGGAGCAGATCAACACGAAGGTGTTGAACGCGCCGATCGGCTCGCTGAGGTGGACTTCGTGCGTGGCCGG
Source organism: Pirellulales bacterium (assembly GCA_035533075.1). Classification (NCBI taxonomy): domain Bacteria; kingdom Pseudomonadati; phylum Planctomycetota; class Planctomycetia; order Pirellulales; species Pirellulales bacterium. Next base: position 56,490 of record DATLUO010000246.1, read on the forward strand.
CCACACCGGCGCCCCGAAGCGGATGACGATGTACACGCCGATCAAGGCGGCGAAAAACATGATCTCGGTCGAGAGAAACAGCCACATGAAGAGCTTGCCATTGGAGATCGGCAGGCCCGGATGGTATTCGAGCTTGGGCGGATGACCGTAATGTCCGCCGGCGTGGAGGTCGTGCGTGGGGGCCGCGATTGCCATTGAATTGTCAGTTGTCCGTGGTCAGTAGCGAAAAGGTCCGGCGGTCAGCCACAGGAGCAGCGCCGGCAGGTAAATCAACGATGCCCGCAATAAGGCCCGCGCCGTCTGCTCGTTCATCCACAGCAGAAACGCCGCGGCGCAAGCAAGCTGCCCTAGGCTGAGCAGCAAGGCCCACACAAAATACGTCGGACCGGCGAAGCTGATCAAGGCCGGCAGCAGGCTGACGGGCACCAGGGCCAGGGCCGCCAGCACGGCCTGGGCGCCTGCCCGCAGGCCGCTGGGATCGACGACCGTCAACATCTTCAGTCCGGCGGCCGAGTATTGCCGGCGGTAAAGCCAGGCGATGGCCATGAAGTGCGGGAACTGCCAGAGAAAGACGATCGCGAACAGTGTGGCCGCGGTCAGGTTCAGCCGACCGCCGACCGCGGTCCAACCCATCAACACCGGCATGGCCCCGGCGACCGCGCCCACGGCGGTGTTGCTCGGCGAGCGCGACTTGAGCGGCGTATAGACGCCGACATAAAGGAACCAAGTCAAGGCGCCCAGCGCCGCGGTGAGCACGTTGACCAGGAGTGCCAGATAGGCCGCCCCGGCCAGGCTGGCGAGGGTGCCCAGCAGCAACACCTCGCGGCCGCTCAACCGCGCGGCCGGCAAAGGCCGGTCGGCGGTGCGCTCCATCAAGGCGTCGCTATGCCGCTCCAGCCACTGGTTCCAAGCGCTGGCTCCCGCGGCCACCAGCACGGTGCCCATTACGGCGTGAGCGAGCAGCCACAGGTCGGGCACGCCGGCGCTGGCCACCACGGCGGCCACCGCCACCGTCACCAGTTCCATCAGCACGATCTTGGGCTTGGTCAACTCGATGTAGTCGGCCGCGCGCTGCCAGCCTACGGCACGTGCGGGAAGATACGAAGCAGTCGAAATGCTCATGCCATCGCCCCCGTTGGTGGCTGGGGCAGAGGCTGGCCACGTAGCGGTCGAGAATGCTCAAAAACGCCGCGGCCAGCCGATGCCCCAGTCGCGTCACCACCGGGGCATCGCTGGCCGGCAGCGTCTGTTGGCAATTGCGAGTCGATTCCGGCCAGCTCTGCCCCAGCCACCGCGAATGTGTCGTTGCCGACCGCGTGCAGTATAGTTGACGCTTCCCGCCAGGCTCGCAGGGCCAGCACCACCGAGACAGCCAGAATGAGCGACCCCGTCGCCACGTGCCCGGTGGTCACGGCGGCCTGCAAAAAACTCTCGCGGCGGACGACGTAATTGGCAGCCCACGGATAATCAGCCAGCCAAGCCGGCCAGCCGTAGTTGACCACCCACGCGCCGCAGCCGAGCGCGAGTTGCACACCCACGAGACCCAGCAGCAGTTCTGCCGGCCGCCGCAGCCAGGCGTTGCCGGCCGCTTCGCGCCAGGTTCGCAGCCGGAGCATCACCACGTGTCCGACGACGGCCGCCGCGACGAGCAGGTGAAACCAAACGGCGATGCGAAACAGGCCGGCATCGGCCGTTACCTGCACATGCCGCAATTGCGAGCCAAGCAGGAGTTGCACGTAGACCAGCGCCGCCGTGGTCGTGGCGAGATTTTGGATTTTGGATTTTGGATTTTGGATTGCAACAAAGCCTTCCCCTCTTCCAAGCCATCGTCTTGACGTTAGCGTTGCCAGAGCGGCGGTCAACGCGAAAAACGCCGGGCCTACGCAACCGTGTATCTGAGCCAGCAGTCGCTCGTCGAGCACTACACGCAGCCCGCCGAGCACGCCCTGCAAGATCACCCCGCCGACGGCGATCGAGGCCATCCAACGCATCCAACGGCGAGCGTCTTTCTTCCAGATGGCCCCGGCCAAAGCGATGGTAAGCAGACCGACCGTGGCCGCGAGCAGCCGGTGGCCGTGCTCGATGAATCGATCCCAGGGGCCGAAAAGCCACGTCTGCCAGGGATAGAGAAAGAGGTTGTAACCATAGGTCGTGGGCCAGTCGGGCACGGCCATGCCGGCGTCGTAGGTGGTGACCAGTCCGCCGACCCAGATCAGTGGGAACGTCGCGCAGGCCAACAGCACCGCAAGTCGATGCGGCCACAGGCTCGGCGTTGGGCTGGCGGTCTGGGTCATTTTTCAGTGTGCTGAACGGAACAATCTGTAGGGTGGGACCAGCGAGCTTGCGAGCGCTGGCCCACCATCGTAAGGCGACAGGCATCAGGCGTCAGGCGTCAGGTTGTTTGTCCTGACGCCTGATGCCTGAAACCAGACTCCTTAATCGGTGGGCCGGCGCTCGCAAGCTCGCTGGTCCCACCCTACACTCAATGCTGCGCCGGCGGCGGCACGTAGCCTTCGGGCGGCGGTTGGGTCTGGGGATAATCATCGGTCTCGACTTCCGGCGAGCCGTATTCATAGGGCCCGCGGTAAACAATCGGCTGCATGTCGAAGTTGCCGTGGCCGGGCGGGCTGGGAGCAAACCATTCCAGCGAGTTGGCGTGCCACGGGTTTCGGCCGCACTTGGGGCCGAAGAAAATGCTGTAGATGAAGTTCGCCGCAAAGATGATCTGCGCCGCTCCCATGCCGAAGGCGCACATGCTGATGAATTGGTTCATCCCTTGCAGGTGGGCGAACGTCTCGTAGTGATAAGGATCGGCCAGGCGCCGCGGAAAACCGCCGGCGCCCAGAATGTGCATCAGGTAGAACGTGCCGTTGAAGAAGATGAACGACAGGAAGAAGTGAATCTTGCCCCAGAACTCGTTCATCATCCGGCCGAACATCTTGGGAAACCAGAAGTAAATGCCGCCGAACACGCCGAACGCCGTGCCGCCGAACAGCACGTAGTGAATGTGGGCCACGATGAAATAGGTGTCGTGGATGAACACGTCGACCGGCGTGGCGGCCATGAAAATGCCCGACAGCCCGCCGATGATGAACATCGACACGAACGACAACGCGAACAGCATGGCCGTGGTGAATTGCAGCTTGCCGCCCCAGATGGTGCCCAGCCAGTTGAAAACCTTGATGGCGCTGGGCAGGGCGATCATCATCGTCGAAACCATGAAGGTCATGCCCAGGGCGGGATTCATGCCCGACATGAACATGTGGTGCCCCCAAACGATGAAGCCCAGTCCCGCGATGCCGGCGATGGAGTAGATCATCGGCTTGTAGCCGAACAGCGGCTTGCGCGAGAAGCAACTGATGATGTCGGAGACCATGCCCATCGCCGGCAGGATCATGATGTAGACGGCCGGGTGCGAGTAGAACCAGAAGAGGTGTTGCCAGAGCAGCGGCTGGCCGCCGCCCGCTCCGGCCGACACGTTGTTCACGATCAGCCCTTCCGGCACGAAAAAGCCGGTGTGCAGCAGGCGGTCGAGCACCTGCATGAACAAGGCGGCGGTGAGCACCGGCAGGGCGAACGCCTGCAAAATGGCCGTGATGAACATGGCCCAGATCGTCATCGGCAGGCGGAACATCGTCATGCCGGGCGCCCGCATCTGGATGATGGTGGTCATGTAGTTGACCGAACCCATCATCGACGAGATGCCGACGAAGATCAGCCCGATCAGCCAATAGGTTTGCCCGTTCAGGCTGCCGGGCGAGGCGGAATCGACCGCCGACAAGGGCGGGTAGCCGGTCCAGCCGGAGTTCGAGGCCCCGCCGGGCACGAAAAAGCTGGCAATCATGCAGACGAACGCCGGCCACATGAACCAATAGCTGAGCATGTTCAGCGTGGGAAAGGCCATGTCGTCGGCGCCGATCATGAGCGGAATCAGAAAGTTGCCGAACGCGCCGGCCAGGATCGGGATGATCACGAAAAAGATCATCACCGAGGCGTGCATGGTGAAGAGCATGGTGTAGAACTCGGGCGAGATTTGCCCGCCTTCGCCCGCGAACAGCCGCGCTCCGACGATCGGCATTTCGGTCCAGGGCCAGGCCAACTGCCAGCGCACGGCGAGTGCCAGCAGCCCACCCACCACAAACCAGAGCAGGGTGGAAAACAGGAATTGCAGGCCGATCACCTTGTGATCGAGCGAAAAGACATAGGTCCGCAGAAAGCCGGCCGAGTGTTCGTGGCCGGGCGCGTGGGCCGCATCGTGGGCATGCGCGCCGAAGGTAGTCGAGCTCATATCAATCAATCCTCGCCTTTTTTTGTTGGCGTTGGGCGTAGGGTGGGACCAGCGAGCTTGCGAGTGCCGGCCCACCGTAATCGACGTCACTATCGGTGGGCCAGCGCTCGCAAGCTCGCTGG
>DATLUO010000247.1 GCA_035533075.1 Pirellulales bacterium
GCCGCAAGTGCTGGTCACGGAACTGACGCCCGTGCAGCGGCAGATCCTCAAGCTACTCGGCCTCTCGCCCGATTCCTACGGCCAATGATGCCCGCCCCTGGAAACTCCCGGAAATTGCCGGAATGACCTGCGGAAGATAGGGTGTACTGCCGACTCCAACCGCCGGAGACAGCGGAAGTAGAGCGAAATGGTTCGGTTGCCAGCTACCAACTCAGTGAGGTGCTCCCGCGCCTCCTCATAGTCCTCCACGGCTCCCTCAGCCCTTCTGATCAGTGCGACGACGGAACCGGGATCGAAAAAAAAGATAAGGGGGGAGATGAAGCTTTCTTCGACGAATTGGAACGCAACGCGGATTACGTAACGTTGTTCGACCCCGGGCGGAGAATGTTCCTGCGGTGCTACAACGACCGCGCCGAGATATTTGAGAAAGGCACTTGGGGCCTGCTTTGCACGGGCGAGTGGGCGAAGCAATGAGCCCACTCCCCAAGCGTCCCGAAAAGACGTTGCGAAACACCCTCGCTGTCGCCGATCAGCCCGGACCGCCTCGCGGTCTGAGAAGATCGACGTCTGACGTGTCGACGACCGCACGCCGAGGGGTTAAACTAGAAACGACGGGGCGAGTGCGGGAGACGAATATGGCAACGATCCCTTCACCGCGGTTGCTCGGGGCTGAGGCGGAAATTGAGTATCCTACCGGAGACGGCCGGCCTGTGGGTGAAACACCGATCCATTTCAAGAACCTGGCGGTCGCGGTCCAGACGCTCGACCGGCATTTCGAGCGGGAGCCCTTGGTGTACGTGTGGGGCAACATGTTCGTCTATTACGAAAAGGGGAACCGACACAAGCATGTTTCTCCGGACGTCTTTGCCGCCTTTGGCGTGCCTAAAGACAAGCCGCGCGACGCCTACTTCATCTGGGAAGAAGGTCATGGACTGGACTTTGTGGTCGAGCTGACCAGTAAATCGACACAAGGCGAAGACCTCGACGACAAGATGTCGATCTACCAGGACGAGATCGTGGTGCCCGAGTATTTTCTGTTCGATCCCAAGGGCGAGTATCTCGATCCGCCGCTGCAGGGCCATCGTCTGCGCGCGGGGAAGTACGTTCCAATCGAGATGGTGGAGGGACGCTTGCCGAGCGAAGTTCTCGGTTTGCACCTGGAGCGTGACGCTGAATGGCTGCGGTTCTATAATCCCGCTACCGGGTCCTGGTTGCCCACGCCCGACGAGCTTTTACTCGAAGAGCAAGCGAAACGCGAGCGGGCGGAGGCGGAACGCGAGCGCCTAGCGGTTGAATTGGAGGGATCCGGCAAGGAATTAGAACGCTTGCGGAAGGAACTTGAGGACTGGCGGCGGCGTTTTGGCGAGCAGTTGCGCGGCCCTTCTGTCGGCGAGTAAACCGCCGTTGTTTTGCTCAACAGCTTGAAATCGCATTCGGTACGAGGAGACTTCACGGTCTCCATGCTCGCTAGCTGCCGGCGAAATTCTGCACCGGCCGGAGCGTGCCGTCGGGCTGTGCGGAAACGATGGCCACCAACTCCTCGTGCTCGTCGACCGCCGCCATTTCGCCTTCGCTCGGCGCTGGCCCGTGTATCGTTTGCCCGTGATGAAGGCGCTCGATCTGCCCGGCAGACAAACGGGTTTTTGGCAGGGCGGAGAGCGCCCGCAACGGCGACTGAAGCCAGTCGGCCTGTCGATCGCGAAGGAGTTGCTCGGGTAGCTTCGCATCCGCGAGCGTGAAGCAGCCGATCGCCGTCCGCACCAGTTCCGACATGACGGCCGCCGTACCCAGCGACTGCGCCAGGTCGCGGCCGAGCGATCGGACGTAGGTGCCCGATCCGCATTCGATGTCGAGCCGCAGTTCGGGATAATCGTAGGTGACCACTTCCAGGCGATGCACCACGACCGGCCGCGGCGCCAGCTCGACCGCCTTGCCCGCACGGGCCAGATCGTAGGCCCGCCGTCCCCGCACCTTCAAGGCCGAATAGGCGGGCGGGCGCTGCTCGATCACTCCGACCAGCCGCGCGGCGGCCTCGCGAACTTCCGCCTCCGTCGGCTGACGAGCGTCTGCCATCAGCCGCACCTGGCCTTCCACGTCTTCGGTATCGCTCTCCTGGCCGAGCAAGAAAGCGGCCCGATAGCCCTTCGGCATGGCCTGCACGTATTCGATCAGCCGTGTCGCCGGGCCGACGCAGACGACGAGCACGCCGGTCGCCAAGGGATCGAGCGTGCCGGCATGGCCCGTCTTGGCGGCCCGCACCAGGCGTTTCACGCAGTCCACGGCCTCGCGCGACGTCATGCCCGGCGGCTTGTGCAGGTTGACGATGCCAAACGGCTTCTTGTCGGTCATGCTTCGATCTCGTGGCGATGCGGCAGCGAGGGCTGCGCGCCCCGCCGCGTCACGGCCAGTGCCGCCGCGCGGTTGGCCCAACGGGCAGCTTCGAGCAGCGTGCGGCCTTCGGCCAGCCCGACGGCCAACACGCCGTTAAACGCATCTCCCGCCGCCGTCGTGTCGATCGCCGTCACCGGAACGGCGGGAATCGTTTCCACCCGGTCGCTCACCACAAGGCACCCGTCGGCGCCCAGGGTCAGCACGCACTGCCCCGCTCCCAACCGCCGCAAATGGCCCAGCATGGCCAGCGAATCGGTCTTCGAAAGGTCGCTGCCCGTCAGTTCGGCGGCCTCGAGCTGGTTCGGCGTCAGCACATTGACCAACTCCAGCAGTTCCAGCCGGTCGCAAAAGCTTCCCACGGGCGCGGGATTGAGAATCGTAAGCAGACCAGCCTGCTTGGCACGCGTCAACGCACGTGCCACCGTGTCGAGCGGCGTTTCCAAACAAGTGAGCAGCACGCGGGCCCCGTCGAACAGCGACTGCGGCAAAGCATCGATATCGTCGGGCCGCAACTCCGCGTTGGCCCCTGAGGCAACGGCGATCGCGTTTTCGCCCTGCGCATCGACGACGATTTGTGCCACGCCTGAAGCCACGCCGGGCAGCACCTTGACTGCCGACAGGTCGAGGTTCTCCTGCCGGAGGTGCTCGATCGCTTGCCGGCCGAAGGCATCGTCGCCCACGGCCGCCACGAAGGCCACCGGAGCGCCTGCCACGCGCGCGGCGGCCACCGCCTGGTTGGCGCCCTTGCCGCCGGCGGCCTGAAAGAACTCGCCGCCCAGCACGGTCTCGCCCGGCCGCGGCAATCGCGGTACGCGGATCACCAGGTCGGTGTTGACCGAACCGACGACGATAATGCGAGGATGTGCCATTGCGGAAAGTGGAACCCGGATGACCGGCGCGTAGGCGCGAATGATTCGAGAAGATTCAAAATCGCTAGCTACGAGAAGAGAGAATCATAGTTTTTGAGAATCTTCTTTGAATCGTCTGAGAGAAACCTGCGTGCGTGAACTTCGACGTTCATCAAACGCTTCTTGAGTAGTTTGTCTCGCACCGCGGCCATCGACATATAGTCAGAAAACCTTGCGTATCCGGCGCCGGCACTCGACCGAGCGCCAAGATATCTTGCAACCTCCGACGCTTCCATGAGCGCCTCGTAGTGCTTGCAAAGACTTGAATATCCGTTTTTTGCGTCCTGAAGGATTTCGAGGCGTCTGGAATGGCCATGCCCGTGCCCCAATCCCTTCCATGCGAAGGTGGCCTCCACGATCTGAAGTGCCTTATAAAACGCGATGGTTGCCACCCACTCAGGATGATCTCCTTGCGCATCCAGAAGCGCACGGATGGCGTCATGATTTCTGTTGGCCAATTCGATGTGCTCTTGTTCCGTCGCCATTGAATTCAATCGTGAAGGAATGATCGAGAAACGATTGTAACGATTCGTTGGACACCAACGGAAGAGCCCTCGTGCTCAACTTAATTAAATCAAGGTCTGGATCGTTCGCGATTTCCACGCCTAGATCCGATAAAGCATCCGTGATTTCGTCTTGGAACTCGACTTGTTTTCGCACGACGATGAAACGGAGCGTGCTCTCGCGGGCCGTGAGAAATGCGCGGTCCCAACTCTCCCCATGCTCCTCCAGCCAGCACGCCAATCGCTTCACGAGTACACTGAATTGCTTCGAAAACTGCTCGTAATGCTGATTCTGGCGCAGAATCTCAATCGCCTTGCCGATTTTCACCATGAATCGGTCTTGATCGTTTGGCGTGACAACGAGATTCCCGTCACGCTGTTCCCATTTGAGTTGCATGACGGCCGGGGGAGCTGATTGGTCGAAAGCGGCGTTCATTTTTGAGATCCAGTCTTAAATAGGGCGCATAAAAAACCGCGCTTTGCTGCGCGGCCAGCTGCACGTCTCCACCGTCAATGGCTGGCGTCCCAGCCAACCACCGGCCGCTCCACATTCGGTCGGTCATCGTTCCTATTCGACATTGTACAGCGTCGAAAATAACTTTGGTTCGCAGGCGAGTCAAGCGTTTGCGTCGCGTGTGCGGCCCGCCGGCTTCGCGGCGTTGGCTACGCAAAGTGTTGCAGCACAAAGCTTTGTGCGCGACATTGACCATGGGTGTTTTCCTACGACGTTGCTGGAGATTTTGGCTCTGGCGCGCGGGCCAAGACTCTTCACCCGCAGGAATGCAGCCGCCCATTTTTGCTGAACTACCCCCATCGTCCCGGCGCGTCGGGGCCAGTCCCACCCTACGCTCGGACAGCGACGTCCGTGGCGAGCGTGGCCCAGGGAACGTCGACCCGCGTGAGCACGCGGCGGGCAGCCTCGGCACAGTCGCCGCGGTCTTCGACCATCGCGGCGGCAGCCTGGGCCAACGAAAGCCCACCTGCTTCGCGGCAAAACACAAGATCGCCTTCGTCTCCGACGACGACCGTCGACGGCTTGAGCCCGTGCCGCACGGCATCGACCACTTCGCCACAACTTGGTCCCCGCGGCACGACGACCAACAGGTGGTCGACGCATTCCAGTCGGTTCAGCCTTGGCGCCGCCTGCTCCGCGGCGCCGGTGAGTGCGCCGGCCAGCTTTTCGCCGCTGGGACAAACTTTCAGGAGCAGTTGGCCGGCATTCAGTCCGGCCAGAGAATCCGCCACCGTTCGCCGCGCATGCTCCAACAACTGGTCTCTCAACGCGTGCCACTCCTCGGCAGACCGCGGCGCCAAGCCGAGCAAGCCGCCTTGGGAAGCCAACCATTCGTCCCGTAATGATTGCTCGAATTGCGCCACGTAGTCGGGCTGCCGAACTCGCTCCAGCTCGTCGCCCAAGGCGGAGCCGTAAATGCCGGCCGCGTCCGGCTGATTTTCGTAGGTCGCGGCGGCCGTGGCAAATTCGGCGACCAACCACTCGACCGACTGCCGCAACTTGAAGAGCTGGTCGTTCAGCGCGGCGAGCTTGTGAGCTATCCCTTCGAGCAATGTGGAAACCTGTTTGTGCAGCGTGGCCCCCAACCGCAGGCGGCAATAGCGCAGCAGGTGCTCTTCGGGATCGTTCGAGGCGGTAAACCGTCCGAACCATCCGAACCGCTCGCCCGGCAGGTCGCCGCGCTGTAGCCTCGACCAGAGCGCCGCCGCGTCAGCCTGGTCCTGCTGATAGACCGCCTCGGCCGCTTGCCGAAGATTGCGGACGTGCTCGTGAAACAGGCTGCCGGCGGCGATGGCGGCCGGCAAGCGTGCCCGTGGAGCCTCGACCAGTTGCGAAATCGACTCGATCAGCGACGAAGCCATTCCGGCCGCCAGTTTGTCGGCGGCGTCGCGCAACGACGCTTCGAACCGCGTCGGACGGGCCGCTTGTCCGGGGTCGAACTGCGTCGGCAGGCCAAGCACCGCATGGATGCGGCGCAGCTCCTCGCCAAAGGGACCGGCCGGATCGTCGTCGCCCACGATCGCTGGCCGCCCGGCGTCGCCGATCACCAATGAGCGAAAATGGGCGTCGGCACTGCCGCCCAACGCCTGGTCGGCCACGCCTTGCAGCCGGGTGAGCAACTCGTCGAGCTGAAAATCGGGCGGCTTGATGCGAAATTCCGGTCGCTGGTCGTCGTGCGCCTCGCCCAGCCACTGTTGCGCAAGCTGCAAGCAGAGTTGCTCCGCCTCGCGCTGCGCGAGCGCAAAGCGGTCGAAGCGGACCGAGGAAAGACCGAAGGTGCGCAGCCGCGGGGCGTCTTGCTTTGTCCCCGCCGCGGCGCGCTGCGACCGGCGCAAATCGTCGAGGGCCGCACCGCATGCCGTGGCGGCGTCGAGATACAAGTATTCGGCGACCTGTTGCGTGGCATCGTCGAAATCGGCGTCGCTCAGCTCTTCGCCAAGATTCACGAGGTAGGCGTCGCTAAAGGGCGGCTCGGAAACGTCGCCCGCCGGAAGCACCTCGACGGGACCCGTCCGATAGGCCGCGCCGCCCTGCATGAAATGACTGAGCTCGGTCAGCGTGGCGTAGGCGTTGGTCTTTCGTAGATCGTTGGCGGCGCTTCGCGCCAGCGTGGCGTGCAACATCATCCCTCGCACACTCTCCGCCGGCAGGCCCAGTTCCTCCAGTTGTTGCCGCACGGCATACGCGACATCGAGCAGCATGCCGCTGCCCGTGCCGCCGCCGATGGACGTGATGACGAACACCTGCGGCGACTGCTGCCGCACGGGCAGGGCCAACGTCTGGGAAGTGAGGCTCAGCGAATCCGGCCGCACGGTCTCGCCGATGGCTGCCCGAATGCGCTCGCCAATGGCCTGCCGATGATCGATGAAGGCCAGTCGTCCCAACGGCCGCAGACCCTCGGTGAGCAGCGACCGCGGGATGTTGTAGAGCCACCGGCGGCTGAGCCAGCTCAGAATCTCGTCGGCCGACGACCGATATTCGGCCGGCTTACGCAGCGGCAGCGCGTGCATTTCACCGGCCGCCAGTCCGTCGCCGTCGTCGCCTGCTTCCGCGAGGCGCAAGGCGGTCCGGTCGGTGTCGAACAGCAAAAACTGCAGGCCGGGAAGCCCGGTTCGTTCGGCAGACACACGCTTCAGGCGTTGGCGCAGGTGCAGCAACACGCGGGCCGCGGCGCCGCCCAGGCCGAGAAAGAGCGTCGGCCGAAAGCCGGCTGCGACGGAATCGGAAGGCGGCGTGCCGTGCGGATCGTTCAATGCGGCCGTCCTCACGTCACGCGCGTAAAATAGCTTTGCACCACGCGGTCGAAATACGCGGGCAGCATCTCGATCGCCAACTCGTGATAGACGCAATAGCTGCGGACTTGCGCCAGCAAATCGCGCGGATGGCAGCGCCGCAGTCCGCGGCCGTGCGGCAAATAGTGAGTCTGAATCAAGTAGTCGACCGCGTCGCGGCGGTAGCGGAAACCGAGCTTCGGCGCGTAGAACTCGAACAACCGATGAAACTCGTCTTCCGATGGATCGACGATGTTGATTTTATAGGGAATGCGGCGTAAGAAGGCTTCGTCGACGAGCGATTCCGGCTCCAGGTTCGTCGAGAACAGAATCAATTGCTCGAAGGGAACTTGGATCTTCTTGCCGGAGGCGAGCATCAGGAAATCATAGCGCTTTTCCAGCGGCACGATCCAGCGGTTCAAGAGGTCGCCGGGCGGCATCCGCTGCCGGCCGAAATCGTCGATCAGCAGCGAGCCGCAATTGCTCTTCAATTGCAAGGGGGCTTCGCTGACGTTGGCCCGCGGGTCGTGGCGGATTTCGAGCGCGTCCATCGTCAACTCGCCGCCGGCCACCACGGTGGGCCGCCGGATTTTGATCCACCGCCGGTCGTAATCGTTCTGCTTCAAAAAGCTGCCGTGTGCATCTTCGACCGCTTTGTGATAAGCCGGGTCGAAGAGCTTGATCAGTTGCCCGTCTTCGATCAGCGTGCGGGGCAGCCAGATGTTCTGGCCAAAGCAGCGCGTGATGCGTTCGGCGAGCGTGGTCTTGCCGTTGCCGGGCGCGCCGTACAAGAACATGCCGGCGCCGGAATTGACCGCGGGACCAAGCTCCTCGTAGACCGTGGCATCGACGGTGATGTCGTGAAAGGCTTCTTCGAGTTGAGCGCGTTTCGGCGTTTCGGCCCGGATCGTCTGGGCTTCGACCGACATGATGTAGTCGATCAAGGGCACCGGCGCCGGGCCGATGTAGCCGCAGGCGTCGAGATAGGTCTGCGCTCGCTGCCGTCCCTGGTCGGTGAGCGTGTAATAGTAGTCGTTGAACGGGGCCGAGCCGGTATGCGCGGCGAACTGGCGGTTTCGCAGCTTGTGCAGCTCCGGTTCGACGATCCCCATCGGCAAGCCGAGGTGCTCGGCGATGCCGCGGCCGCTGGCGGTGCCGGCGGCTGACAGATATTTGCACACCAGCGAGTCGATGAGCGAATCGCTTAATCCGGTGTCGGCCAGTGTGGCCGGTTCGGCCGGTTTGAACGATTCGTCGGAAAGTATCGCCGCCAGCAAATGGACCGGCGGTTCTGCGGCGAGTGTGGCGGTCATGACCGGTATCCGTTGGGGTCGGGCGGTGAAAAAAAGCAGGGACGTGAAAGTGTACCTTGCGTTCGCCGGCCGCACCAAAGTCGCCTTTCGCTCCGCGAAAGGGTGCCCTTTCGCGGAGCGAAAGGCGACGATGCTGGAGGGCCGGCGCTCGTCCCAGTGCGCCGGGACTTGGCCAACCTTACGGCGTTGCGGCCCAGATCGTCGATTCGTTGACATGTTTTGCGCACGTCAACGCACGGCATGCCATAATTTTTTCATATTAGCAGTTGCAATCGCCGGTTGACGTGACCATAATATGCCAATAACTGTCATAACGGTGAAAACTAGTGCTCGCCGAAGAGCGGAGAACTCGACTGCTGGAACTGGTGCGAACGCGTGGCTTCGCGGCCCTGCCCGACCTGGCCGACGCGCTCAAGGTCTCCGAGTCGACCGTGCGACGCGATTTGGAGCACCTTGAAGACGCCGGAGCCGCCAAACGGACGCATGGCGGCGTGTTTTATACGGGCACGTCGCCCAAGTTGCCGCATTTTGACGAGCGGCAACCGGCGGAATGGGACAAAAAGCGGGCGATCGCTGTTCGGGCGGGGGAACTGATCGACAACGGTGATACCGTCCTGCTCGACGGAGGAACAACAACTTACGAAGTGGCCCGATTGCTTGTCGGCCGGCCGCTGCAAGTGGTCACCAACTCGCTGCCGGTGGCGAACTTGTTCGCGGCCAGCGCGAACACCGACCTGGTGCTGTTGGGCGGTTACGTCTATCCGCGGACGGGAGTGTCACTGGGACCCTACGCGAATGAGATGCTTGAACGGCTGAATGTGCGAAAGACGGTGCTCAGCGTGTCGGGCATCAACGATCGCGGCTGCTTCAACAACAACCTGCTGCTGGTCGAAACCGAGCGGGCCATGATGCAGGCCGCGGAAGAAGTCATTGTGGTGGCCGACAGCACGAAGTTCGGCCATCACAGCCTGGCGCACCTGTGCGGCCTGGAAGAAATCAATCATTTCGTCGTCGATAGCGAGATCAGCCAAGATTGGCGAAGTAAGCTTTTGGCGGCCGGCACCGACCTGCTCGTCGCCGGCGCGACCGACAACACGTAGAGACAGCCCATGACCACCAACACGCTCGATCGCCGGGCCATCGAACAGATCGTGCGCCAGATCGTTCTGGAGCGTGCGACCGCGGCGACCGGGCCCAAGCTGGTGGTGAGCATCTCCGCGCGTCACTTGCACCTCGCCGAAGAGCACGTCGAGACGCTCTTCGGTCAGGGTCACAAGCTGACGCCGATGAAGGACCTTTACCAGGACGGCTTTTACGCGGCGGAAGAAACCGTGATGGTCGTCGGGCCAAAACGAAAAATGCTGCCTTCGGTGCGGGTGCTGGGGCCGACGCGGCCCTATAGCCAGGTCGAGCTGGCGTTTACCGACGGCATTTCGCTGGGCATCGACCTGCCCGTGCGGCCCAGCGGCAAAATATCGGGGACGCCCGGCTGCGTGTTGGTGGGACCGAAAGGCGTGGTCGAGCTGAAAGAGGGCCTGATCCGCGCCGAGCGGCACGTACACATGAACTTGGAACACGCCAAACACTACGGCGTGCAGAACGGCGACCGCATGAGCCTGCGGATCGACTCTTCGTGCGCGACGGTGTTTCGTGACCTGTTGGTGCGGGCCGACGAGACCAGCAAGCTGGAAGTACACCTCGACACCGACGAAGGCAACGCCGCCGACCTGGACCACGCCTGGAAGGTGGAGCTGCTGAGGCAGGAGTAAGAGTATCTCCCTCTCCCTCCGGGAGAGGGAACTACAAGACACCCCGTTTCCCATTCTCATTTTCGGAGTACAGATTTCATGGCAAAGCAGAAAGCAATGGAAGCGCTGGGCATGATCGAGACCAAAGGCTTTGTGTGCCTGGTCGAGGCCAGCGACGCAATGATGAAGGCCGCGAACGTCGATTTTCTTGGCTGGGACAAGGTCGGCAGCGGCCTGGTGACGGCGTTCGTCACCGGCGACGTGGCAGCCGTCAAAGCCGCGACCGACGCCGGTGCCGCGGCGGCCGGGCGCATCGGCGAAGTCGTCAGCGTGCAGGTCATTCCCCGTCCGCACGACGATCTCGGCGTGGTCTTGCCGGCGGCGGTGAAAGGCGGCGATTTAGGATAGGCGTAGGGTGGGACCAGCGAGCTTGCGAGCGCCGGCCCACCGATAGCGGCGCCGTTTATATGGTGGGCCGGCGCTCGCAAGCTCGCTGGTCCCACCCCTACGAACCAAGACTCACAAATTCTCACAGGACTCAACTTACATGAACGACGCGATCGGATTATTGGAAACCAAGGGCCTGGTGGCGCTCGTCGAAGCCACCGACGCGATGGCCAAAGCGGCCAACGTGCAGATTGTTAAAAAAATCGCCATCGGCGGCGGCCTGGTCACGACCGTGGTCCGCGGCGACGTGGGCAGCGTGCGTGCGGCCGTCGAAGCGGGCGCCAATGCGGCCCAGCAGATCGGCGAGCTGGTCGCCAGCCATGTCATTCCCCGTCCCGCCGACGGATTGGTGAAGGCGTACCTGTCTTAGGGATGTAATTACCGCTTATGAAGGTATTGGTCGCCAATCTCGGCTCGACGAGTTTCAAGTATCGCCTGTTCGATATGGACGGCGAGCGGCAGCTTGCGCGCGGCGGCACCGAACGGATCGGCTCGGCGGAAAGCCGCTCGTTCGTCGAGATCAGCGGCCGGCGGCACGAGATGCTGTCGGCCGTGCCCGATCATGCGGTGGCGGTGCGTCGCTGCCTGGAGCAGTTGACCGATCCGCAACACGGTTGCCTGAAAGACGCCTCCGAAGTGGCGGCGATCGGTTTCAAGGCCGTGCATGGCGGGGCATTCAGCGGCGTCGAGCGCGTGACGCCCGAAGTGTTGGCGGCGATGGAGGCGATGAGCGAAGTCGCGCCGGCTCACAACCCGCCCTACGTCGCGGCCATGCGGCTGCTGAGCGAAAAGCTGCCGGAGATCCCGCTGGTGGCGGCGTTCGAGACCGGCTTTCACCAGACGGTCCCCGACCGGCTGCGCTTCTACGCCGTGCCTTACGAGTGGGCCGAAAAGCATCGCGTCCAGCGATGGGGATTTCACGGGGCGAGCCATCGCTACATCGCCGGCCGCATGGCCGAACTGCTGGGCCGCAAGGACCTGCGAATCATCTCTTGTCACCTCGGCGGTTCTAACTCGCTGTGCGCGATTCGCAACGGCCAAAGCGTGGCGAACAGCCTCGGCATGAGTCCCCAATCGGGCTTGCCGCACAACAACCGTGTCGGCGATTTCGATCCCTTCGCACTGCCGGTGTTGATGAAGGAAACCGGCAAATCGTTGGCGGAGATTCTGAGGGATCTCGACTCGAAGAGCGGGCTGCTGGGTTTAAGCGGGTTGAGCGGCGACGTGCGCGATCTGGAAGAGGCGGCCTCGCAAGGAAACGCACGGGCACGGCTGGCGCTCGACGTATTTACCACGTCGATTCGCCACTACCTGGGCGCGTACCTGCTGGAATTAGGCGGCGCCGACGCGATCGTGTTCACCGGCGGGATTGGCGAAAACGGCGTCAACGTGCGGGCCGCCGTTTGCGCGGGACTGGAATGGCTCGGCGTCGCACTCGATCCCGCGGCCAACGGACGGGCCAAAGGCGAATGTTCGATCGGGGCGTCCGAAAGCCGCACGCAGATCTGGGTCGTGCCCACCAATGAAGAGCTCATTGTTGCGCGGCAGGCGAACCAGTTGATTGATGGGATGAGGGATGAGGGATGAGAGATGAGAGATGAGAGATGAGAGATGAGAGATGAGAGATAAGGGATGAAAGATGAGGCTCCTATCCCTCATCTCTCATCCCTTATCCCTCATCCGCCCAACGCACACCGGAAGGTAACCTGACCAACCTATGTTCCTCGCCAAAGTAACCGGCAGCGTCGTGGCCACGCAGAAGGCGGCAACGATGACGGGCCACAAGCTGCTCATCGTCGAGCCTTACCGCATCGACGCCGCCAACCGCGACCGGCTGGTGACGACCGGGCGAACGTTTGTGGCTGTCGACACCGTCGGGGCCGGACAAGACGAGTTTGTGTTGATCGTGCAAGGCTCCAGTGCCCGACTGACGCCGGAAACGAAGAACTTGCCCGTCGATGCCGCCATCATCGGCATCGTCGACATGGTACACGTCGATCAGCAGTGCGTTTTCAATCGAGAGAGAGGTTGACTGTGACGAAATCTTCAAAGAGCCGGTGGCTGGGGCGGAGGCTGGCCGTTTTCAACGCGGAAATTCCAAGAGTCGCGGTGGCCAGGCGATGCCCCGGTTCGTCGGCCACGCACAAACCGGGGCATCGGCTGGCGTCGAGCCAGTTGATCATTCCGGGCCGCATCGAGCCAGCCTCTGCCCCAGCCACCTGAACCCAGCCACCTGAACCCTGATCCCTGAACCCTGAACCCCGAACCCTTCCCCATGCAAGCCACCGAAACCCTGATCCGCAGCGTCGTCGAACAAGTGCTGGCCCAGATGGGCAACGGCCAAGCGTCGGCCACGCCCATGCGCCGCGGCTTTGACGGCCGATACGGCATCTTCACCTGCGTCGACGAAGCGGTCGCCGCCGCCACCGCCGCCTTCCGAAAACTTTCGGATGCGACGATCGAGCAGCGCAAACGGGCCATCGACCATATCCGCCGCATCTCGATCGACCAGTGCGTCGAGCTGGGCACGATGGAGATGGAAGAGACCAAGATCGGCCGGCTGGCACACAAGATCGAGAAGCTCAAGACGCTCGGCGAGCGCACGCCCGGCGTGGAGTTCATGCGGAGCGAAGTGTTCAGCGGCGACCACGGCCTGGCCGTCATCGAGCACGCTCCCTTCGGAGTGATCGGAGCGATCACGCCGGTGACGCATTCGTTGCCCACCATCACCGGCAATGCGGTGAGCATGATCGCCGGCGGCAACACGCTGGTGGTCAATCCGCATCCCGCCGGCAAGAAGGTGGCGGCCGAAGGCGTGCGGCGATTCAACGAAGCCATCTATCGCGATTTGGGCATCGACAACCTGATCTGCGTCATCGCCGAGCCGACGCTCGAAACGGCCCAGGCCATCTTCAAGCACCGCGGCGTCAAGCTGATCTGCGTCACCGGCGGGCCGGCCGTGGCCAGGGCGGCGATGAACAGTGGAAAACGGGCGATCGTGGCCGGGCCGGGCAATCCGCCCGTCGTCGTCGATGAGACGGCCGATCTCGACCGCGCGGCGCGGGCGATCATCGAAGGTGGGGCCTACGACAACAACCTGTTGTGCATCGGCGAGAAAGAAGTGTTCGTGGTGGCCGAAGTGTTCGACGAGATGATGTCGGCCATGGAACGCGCAGGCGCGGTGCGGCTCAATGCCCGTGAGGTCGAAGCATTGACCAAGGTGGCCATCACCACGGTCGGCGAAGGCGACCACAAGCACGACGTGCCGGCCAAGGAGTATCTGGGGCAAGACGCGGCGGTGCTGGCCCGCGGCATCGGCAAGCAGGTGCCGCACAACGTAGAGTTGCTCTACGGTGAGACGGACGAATCGAACCCGTTTGTGCCGGTCGAGCAGATGATGCCGTTTCTGCCGTTCGTTCGCGTGCGCGACTTCGACGAAGCGGTCGAGAAGGCGAAGTTCTACGAGCACGGCTTCCGGCACACGGCCATGATTCATTCCAACAGCGTGCGAAACATGACCAAGATGGGCCGCGCGCTCGACACGACGTTGTTCGTCAAGAACGGCCCCTGCATGGCGTCGCTGGGCCTGGGTGGCGAAGGCTATTTGTCGTTCTCCATCGCCACGCCCACCGGCGAAGGCGTGACCACGCCTTTGACATTTACACGAGAACGTCGCTGCTCGATGATCGACGACCTGCGAATTATTTGACGTCCCTTGTCAGTGGTCCGTTGTCAGTTGTCCGTTGCAACTGACCACTGACCACTGACCACTGACCACTGACCACTGACCACTGACCACTGACAAAGATGCAATTAGGCACCGTCGTCGGCACCGCGACTTCGACCATCAAGCACCGCTCGATGGACGGCTGGAAGCTGTTGGTCGTGCAGTTGCTGGCGGCCGACGGTCGCTCGCCCGACGGCGAGCCGGTGCTGGCCGTCGATAGCCTGGGTGCCGGCCGGGGCGACCGCGTGCTGCTGACCAGTGAAGGCAATGCGACGAAGGAACTGTTGAAGAGCGAGACGACGCCCGTCCGCTGGTGCGTGATAGGAATACCTGACTGATGCGAATTTGCAAAGTATTTGGCACCGTGACGCTCAATCGCTCGCATCCGAGCCTGACAGGCGCATGCCTGCGCTTGGCGGCGCCGCTGACGCTCGATGAACTGGCGGGCCACAAGGAACCAGCGGCAGAAGAGTTGGTGGTGTACGACGAGCTGGGGGCCGGACTGGGCAGCCTGATCGCCATCAGCGAAGGCGGCGAGGCGGCCCAGCCGTTTTATCCCGACATGAAACCGGTCGATGCCTACAACGGGGCGGTCCTTGACTCAGTGGACGTGAGACGGCCATGAAAGACGTAAGGTGGGACCAGCGAGCTTGCGAGCGCCGGCCCACCGCTAGAGACGACGATGGTCACGGTGGGCCGGCGCTCGCAAGCTCGCTGGCCCCACCCTACGCCTGAAGACGTAGTCGAAAATCCAAAATCCAAAATCCAAAATTGCAACATGCCTCCCCTGCACAAGCTTAAAGAAGAAATCTGCGACATCGGCCGGCGGCTCTACAACAAGGGCTTCGCGGCCGGCAACGACGGCAACATCAGCTATCGCCTGGGCGAGAACGAGGTGCTCTGCACGCCCACGTTCATCTCCAAAGGCTTCATGAAGCCCGACGATCTGTGCGTCGTCGATTTGCAAGGCAATCAGATCAGCGGCCGCCGCAAGCGGAGCAGCGAGATTTTGCTGCACCTGACGATCATGCGCGAGCGGCCCGACGTGAAGAGCGTGGTGCATTGCCATCCGCCACACGCCACGGCGTTCGCGGTGGCCCGCGAGCCGATTCCGCAGTGTGTGTTGCCCGAAGTCGAGGTTTTCTTGGGCGACGTGCCGATCACCAAATATGAAACGCCCGGCGGGCAGGCCTTCGCCGACACGGTGCTCCCCTTCGTCCACAAAGCCAGCGTCATCATTCTGGCGAATCACGGCACGGTGAGCTACGGCGACACGATCGAGCACGCCTACTGGTGGACCGAGGTGCTCGATTCATACTGCCGCATCTTGTTGTTGGCCCGCGATCTGGGCCGCGTGAACTATCTCAACGAACAACACACCCGCGAGCTGCTCGACTTCAAGACACGACTAGGCTTCACCGACCCGCGCTTGACGCCGGCCATGGAAAACTGTGACATCTGCGCCAACGACGTTTTCCGCGATAGCTGGCAGCAGACCGGCGTCGAGCGCAAAGCGTTCGACGCCCCGCCGCCGCTGCGGACCAAGAGTAACTCGCAGCCTGTATCGACCAATGGCGAGCAGGAAGCGTTGGTGCAAGCGATTACGGAGCGAGTGATGGCCGCGCTGAGTGGAAAAAGGTAACGGATGAAGCTGAGGTGGTAAGGTGGGACCAGCGAGCTTGCGAGCGCCGGCCCACCGTAATCGACGTCGTTAACGGTGGGCCGGCGCTCGCAAGCTCGCTGGTCCCACCTTACACCCTGAACCCTGAACTCTGAACCCTATGAAAGTTTCCATCATCGGCGGCGCCGGCCTGGTCGGCTCGTGTGCGGCGTTCGCCCTGCAAATGGGCCGCATCGTCCGCGAAATCGCTCTCTTGGACGTCAACGCAGAGGCCGTCGCCGGCCAGGCGCTCGACCTGCTGCACGGCGCCAGCCTGATGGCCGATCAGGTGATCACGTCGGGCGGCTACGAACATATTCCGTCCAGCGACCTGATTTGCATCACCGCCGGACTGCGGCGCAAGCCGGACGAAAGCCGGCTCGATCTGATTAACCGCAACGTCGATCTGTTCGTCGGCATCCTGGCCGAGATCGCCAAGGCGGGCTACAAGAAAGACGCCGTCGTGCTGGTCGTTTCCAATCCGGTTGACGTGCTCACCTATCTGGCCGCCCAACGCCTCGAATTGCCGCCCAGCCAGGTGATCGGGCTGGGAACGCAGCTCGACACGGTCCGCTTCCGCAGCCTGATCGCCGAGCGGCTCGCCGTGCCGCCGACGCAAGTCTCGGCCCTCATCCTGGGCGAGCACGGCGATAGCATGGTGCCGATCTGGTCGAGCGCCACCGCCGCCGGCCTGCCGCTCGAGAAATTTCCGGGCTGGAACCCGAACATCGCCAACGAGCTGTTCACGCGCACCAAGGGCTCGGGCGCCGAGGTCATCAAGAAGAAGGGCGGAGCGGGCTTCGCCGTCGGCCTGTCGATTCAAGAAGTGATCGAGTCGGTCGCGCTTGATCGGCGGAAGATTTTGCCGATTTCGAGCGTGCAATCGGGCTGCTATGGCATCCGCGACGTGGCCCTCTCGGTGCCGACGGTCGTGGGCCGCAAGGGAGTGTGTGCCACGCACGAAATCGAGTTGTGGCCGAAAGAAGTACAAGCGTTGCGTAAGAGCGGGCAAGTGCTGCGTCAGACGGTCGATACCGTGCTGGCACGATTAAAAACGTAGGGTGGAAAAAGCGAGCTTGCGAGCGCCGGCCCACCATTGAACGACGCAAGCTGCGAAATCCGACCATTGCAAATTGCAAATTGACAATTGGATGCCTGGCAAATGCAAAAATCACTCGACCGCAAACTCGCCGCCATCCGTGCCGATCCGTCCGGCTCGAAGGAGTTCATTATCGCCGACGCGAAGGACGCCGACATGGCCTTCGGCATCGGAGCGCCGGGCCGCTCGCCGGAAATGCATGCCGGCGAGGTGCGCATGCGGACGCTGGGTGAATATCGTCAGCAAATCCGCGAGATCGTGCGGCAGGGCCTCGTCGACATCATGCTCATGTCGGCCAGCACCAACGACGTGCTGACGATCCAGGAACGGCTGTTCGACGATAGTCACGTGACGCCCGCCGCGCGGGCCAACGACACCAGCGACATCTTCGTGGTCCGCGGCAATGCTTACATTCAAGAGCCGTCGCGGCCGTTCCGCACGGCCTCGGTCGATCATATCCAGTGCGGCCACGTCGAGTGCCAGCCAGCCGAACGAGTGCGCGGGGCGAATCTCGGCCTGTACAGCATCACGTTCAACAACCGGCTGGATGAAGACCTGTGGGCCCTGGAGGAATATCGCAAGTTCCGCGTCGAGGCCGAAGCGAAAGGCTTCAAGCATTTTTTGGAAGTGTTCGACCCCAATGCCCCGCAGGGCCTCGCCGCCGACCAAGTTCCCAAGTTCATCAACGATTCGATCGCCCGTACATTGGCGGGCGTAGCCCAGGCCGGGCGGCCGCTCTTTCTCAAGGTCGTTTACCACGGCCCCAAGGCGATGGAAGAGTTGGTGAGTTACGATCCGCACCTGGTGGTGGGTATTCTGGGCGGCGGTTCAGGCACCACTTACGACGCCTTCAAGCTGATCGCCGAGGCGCAAAAGTACGGTGCCCGCGTCGCGCTCTTCGGCCGCAAGATCAACAACGCCGAATGCCAGTTGGCCTTCGTCCACTTCCTGCGGCTGATTGTCGACGGCGTCGTCAGCCCGGAGGATGCGGTGCGGGCCTATCACGCTGTGTTGGACAAGCTCGGCATCCGGCCGCAGCGCTCGCTTGGAGACGATCTCGTGTTGCAGACCGGCGTGATGAGCTACGGCGGCTCCAGCACGGTGAGCGTACCGGCCGGCGTTCCGTCAACGAACGGCGCCGCCTCTACGGCTCATGGCTGCGGCTGTGGCGGTCCAACCAACGACGTCTGCACGTGCAGGAGCAACGGCTCGCCGACGTTCAACTACGACGGCCCCTTGCCGGACTTTTCGAAGATGACGCAGGCCGAGAAGCTGGCCTACAACCAGGCAAAACGCGATCGGATCTTCGGAACGATTGGCCCAGCGCATCGATCAACAGGTAATTGAATGCAACTTGCTCGATGCCGCATCGTCGCTTATATTCATTCCGCGGAGAACCGATTCATGTCAACTGCCCCATTGAGCATCAAGCCGTCAGCCGTGCTCCAGGATATCGACTGGGGCACCTACACACGGCTGCTGCGTGCCTTCGAGCGCAGGCGGCGCTTCCGGCTCACTTACGATCGGGGGACCTGTTTGCGTTCTTGGCCCAAGTGGGGCAAACGGGCACGACGCCCCTGGTCGCCGAGTACCGTGCCCGGGTTCGGCAGGGGTGCCAACCCAGCGTCGCGGCTGATACAATAAGCTGCATGAGCCTGAAGTGAGCGAGCGTCTACCCATGAAGACCAACAGCGGGGCGGCCATTTTGAACCGCCTGTTTGACCCGCAGCGCGACCAGCTTCCGGCGGATGCGGCTCGTTTTCTTGCGCGGCTCGACTTTCCTAAGAGCGACCATAGGAGGATGGAGGAGCTATCGTGCAAGGCGGCGGAAGGTGCGCTCTCGCCGGACGAGCGCGAGGAGCTTGAGGAATATCTTCGCGTTGCGGATCTGCTCGCCGTTATCCAATCGACGGCCCGTCGGTCGCTCAAGCGTTCTCATCGCGACAAGTGAGCGGCCATGGATGCCGCGCTAGACCGCCGCGTGCGCGAGCGCGCGAATGATTGCTGTGAATATTGCAGGCTTCCGCAATCGGCGTATAAGTTTCGGTTTCCGGTTGATCACATCATCGCGCGGCAGCACGCCGGCGAAACAACTTTCGGAAATTTATGCCTCGCCTGTCCTCGCTGCAATGCCAGCAAGGGGCCAAACATCGCCAGCGTCAACAGCGATACCGGCAAGATTGTAAGTCTATTCAATCCGCGCAGGCACAAGTGGCGGGCTCATTTCACCTGGGCTGGCCCAGGCCTGCAGGGCAAGACCGCGATTGGCCGTGCGACGATTGCCATTCTCGCGATCAACCATCCGGCTGCCATCGCTGTGAGACAAGCCCTGCTTGACGAGGGTGTCTTTCCGCCCGGGTGAACGTGCCGGTCGCGCGTGAAGCCGCGGACCCGATGCCTCCCACGTTTCGTACGTCGGGGGCCATCGCCGATCAGGTTTGCCGACGCTGTCGACTGCGTCGGGCGACCCGAATCGAACAGAAGGCAACCAAGGAAACGAGGAAGGGCGGGTCGCCGCCTCGCCCGGATGCTCTCGCCTTTGTTTCCTTCGTTTGCTTCTGTTCAAACTGCCTTTCTGTCTTTCGCCCGCAGCCGATGAACCCAAGTAAACCACGGATGCCACCGATGAGCACGGATAAGAAAATCATCCGTGCCCATCCGAGTCATCCGTGGTCGCCTCGCTCTCTTTCCCTCATCCCTTATCCCTCATCCCTCATCATCTACCCCAGCGTGTCGTCGTCTTCAGGATAGGCGTAGGCGGCGAACACGGCGTCGGTGGCGGCAGTCGATGAGCTGCTGGGCGAAGCGGCGGCAGGTGGAGACAAGGTGACTGGCGTTGCAGCCGCCGGCGCCGCGGCCGGCGGGTCCGGGATCAAGGAGACGTAAACTTCACCATCAGCAGTGGTGCTGGTGAAGGGCGATGGCGGCGTATTCGACGAACCGATGGTGTAGTCGACCAGTAGGTCGTTGTTCGAGTCGATCGCCGCCGAGGCAAAGCCCGGGTAATGGGTTTGCTGGTTGACGGCACCGCTGTAGACTACGATCGGGCTCTGGGTCGCCAGCGCGGCCGAGCTGAACGGTTGCGCGAAGACGGCTTCCTGGTCCTGTCCGGCAACAACGCCGTTATCGTCCGTCCAAACCAGGTCAAAGGCGCCGCCGCCGTCGGGCTGCAGAACGACCGCTGGTGAGCCTTCGTTAAGCGAACCCGTAGCGGTGCCAACCTGCACCGCGTTCGTTGAAGTGCCGTTAGCGTAGAACACGCGGGCATTTTCGGACCGATTTGCACCCTCCTCCATCCATGTGACGACGAAGTCGCCCGTCGCGTCCATGCCTACATTCGGATAGTATCTCCACCGAGTCGCCACGGAAATACTGCCGCTCGGTGGCGCGGCTGATCGCCGAGGCGGCCGAGGCGATCGATCATGCGCACCAGGCGGGCGTGGTGCATCGCGATATCAAGCCGTCGAACCTGATGCTCGACGCGCGCGGCAAGCTGTGGGTCACCGATTTCGGTCTGGCGCGAGTCGAGTCGAACACTGTTTTCCCAAAAATCATGGGACCGACTACGAGACCCGGTTCCAGGCGGCGAGCGCCCATTTGCGCATCGGCGAACTTCGCTGCCAGGTTATGAAACTCGATGAGGCAGAGCAGGCGCTGGCGACAGGCGTGTCGCTCTTCGAGCAGCTCGTGGCCGAGCGACCGCACCAGCCGGACCTGCGCAAAACCCTGGCGGATGCCGTGAAAGCACGCGCGATCAATTCAGTGCGACGGGGAGTTGCCGGGGAAGCCGTCGCAGGGCTCGATCGCGCGGTGCAGATCATGGGAACGCTCGTCGCCGAGGCGGCGGACAATGAGCAATTTCGCCTTGAGTTGACGGACCCCGAGATTTTCGATAGTTACCTCTGGTGTGGAAAATATGATCAGGCCGTGGCCTTTTTAGCCGAGGCGCGCAAGCAGTTCCGCCGGATGCCGAATCCTCGTCCAGGCATCGGCCCTTGGGCTCCCAACCGCGCCGGATGCCTGACGAGCACCTATCCGGCGGCCGGAAATGTCCTGGCGCGTCTCGGCAAATACGAGGCGGTCGTCGAACTGATCGCCGAGTTGGTCAGTCAATCGGAACTTGAAGGGGCGCGCGTGGGCGTGCTGCGGTTGTCGGAGTGCCTGGCGCGTGAGGTCTCGCGCGACGAACGGATCGATGCTTCGCGGCGCTCATCGCTGCTCGCTGCCGCGCTGACGGCGGCTGCTGAGTGCCTGGCGTCGTGCGATGCCGAAAGAATCGCGCCGGGCGACTGTAACTCCATCGGCTGGTTTCTGGCGACGACGGACGTTCCCGCGCTGCGCGACGCGGGGCGATCGCTCTATTTTGCCGAGGCGGCGGTCCGGCGTTCGCCCGACCGCAGGAGTATCAACACGCTCGGCGCGGCCTGTTACTACGCCGGTCGCTGGGACGATGCGCGCAGGAACCTGTTGCGATGCTTGGAACTGGACGCACCGCACGGCTTCGATCTGTTCTTGCTGGCGATGACGTTTTGGCAGTTGGGCGAAAAAGAGCAAGCTCGCCAATGGTTCGATCGAGGCGCAAGCTGGCGGCCGCGCTGTTTCGAAGTTGACCACGACGTCACCCCTTTTCGCCGCGAAGCCGAGCGCTTGCTCGGTATCGCCGGTGCGCGAAGCAGCACTGAACAGCGCGCCTCCACCGACAATCGCTGACGAACCACCTACGCTAGCCGTACCTAGCAATCCACGCGTCCAGCCACCGCGGAAACAGGCGATTGAGCCAAACGAGCAGCCTGCCGCGAGCGCTGGGAATGATTTCGTGCTTGCCGGCGCGCATTGCCCGTGCGATCTGGGCCGCCACACGCTCCGCGGGCACGCCCCGCTGCCGCCCCCAGGGCATTTCCGCCGTCTTCTCCAACAGGTGCTCGAAGAATTCACTCTCGGTCGTGCCGGGACTGACCACCAACAGGTCGATTCCCAGCTGCTTCAGTTCGGGCCGCAACGCTTCGCTGAACCCGCGGACGGCGAACTTGCTGGCACAATACTCCGCCTGATAGGGAAGGCCGCGATGCGCAAGAATCGAAGCGACGTTGACTACCAGCGGCCGGCGTCCCCGGCTTAAAAGCGGCAGCGCCTCGCGCGTCATTTCGGCCAGGGCGAAAAAATTGACCTCCATGATCCGCCGCAGCCGCTCTTCGCCGGCCGCATCGAACCGGCCCCAGGCGCTCACTCCCGCATTGTTGACCAGGATGTCAAGTCCGCCGAACCGCTCTTCGGCCGCCTCCAGCGCCGCGCGACGCACCAGCTTCACAGTGACGTCACCAGGCACGGGCACCGCTTCGCCGCCGGCCGACGCGACATCGTCAGCAACGCGGCGCAGCTCCGCTTCGCGGCGGGCGATGAGCACGAGCCGGCCCCCGGCCCGGCTCAGCTCGACCGCCAGCGCGCGGCCGATGCCGCTGGAAGCGCCGGTGATGAGAATGCGACTGGAAGCGAGGACGCGGACCATCGGCAGCCATTGGATGTAGGGTGGGGCAAGCGAGCTTGCGAGCGCCGGCCCACCGATTCCAGGGATCAGGCGTCAGGCGTCAGGCGTTGGGCGTTGGGCGTTGGGCGTTGGGCAATGAAATGAAAAGTGAAGAGTCCTGAACCCCGCAGCCTGAACCCTGAACCCTCACTTTCCGTTAGACTGATGCGGCCGAATGACCGTTTGACTGTCGCTCACCTGGCTCAAATAGCGCTGCGGTATGCGGCAGTGTACCATCACCCGCGTCTCCGAAAACTGCTTCGAGAGCACCTCTCCGTTGGCCGCCAGGTAGGCCAGCAACCGGCCATTGCCCACCGCGGTCTCCACGTCGACGTCGAGAAAATCGCGCGTCAGCATGTCGCTGACCGTATGAGCCAAGAGCTCCATGCCCTGGCCCGTGTGCGCGCTGACGGCCAGCGCGTTGGGATAGCGGTGGAACAGCCCGTCGAGCCGCGTGCGATCGTCGAGCGCGTCGACTTTGTTCAATACCAACAGCGTGTTCTTTTCCTGGATGCCGAGCTCTTCGAACACGCGATAAACGGAGCTGATCTGGTCGTAGACCGCCGGGTTGCTGGCGTCGGCCACATGCAGCAGAAGATCGGCCTGCCGCGTCTCTTCGAGCGTGGCCTTGAAGCTGGCGATCAAATGGTGCGGCAGGTCGCGGATAAATCCCACCGTGTCGCTGAGCAGCACCGGTCCCCAACCCGGCAACTGCCAGCGACGGGTGCGGGTGTCGAGCGTGGCGAAGAGCTGGTTCTGGGCCAGCACGTCGGCGCCGGTGAGCGCGTTCATGAGCGTACTCTTGCCCGCGTTCGTATAGCCGACCAGCGAGACCGTGCGGTGACCGGTGCGCGATGCGACCTGGCGCTCTTTGCGCCGCTCGATCTCCGCCAGCTCGCTTTGCAGATCGTGGATCCGTTTTTCGGCCAGGCGGCGATCGACCTCCAGTTGCTTTTCGCCGGGCCCACGCATGCCGATGCCCATCTTCAATCGCGAGAGGTGCGTCCACATTCGCTTCAAGCGGGGAAGCGAATACTGGAGCTGGGCCAGTTCGACGGCCAGCCGGGCTTCGTGCGTCTGGGCGCGGCTGGCGAAGATGTCGAGGATCAGCTCCGTGCGATCGAGCACCTTGAGATCGGTCGCGCGCTCCAGGTTGCGGGTCTGCGCCGGCGAAAGATCGTTGTCGAAAACGACCACGTCGGCGTCGGACGATTCGCCCATCACCCGCAGCTCGTCGACTTTCCCGCGTCCCAGGTAGGTGGTCATATCGGGAGTCTCCCGCCGCTGCGTGAGCGAGCCGACCACATGCGCACCGGCCGACTCGGCCAGGCCCTTCAGCTCTTCCAAGGGATCGCCCTCGTGCCGCTTGCCCGGCAGCACCACGCCTACCAACAGCGCCGCTTCGCTGACGACGCTCTCGGCACGATTCAAGTCCGTCGCGATGGGTGAAGTCCTCCGTTGATGATGGTTGGGTGGTCAGTCAAGTATATCACAAAGGGTTCAGGGTTCAGGGTTCAGCCAGAAAGCACGAACGACGGAATGACGAGTGACGAGTTTCGACATTGGTCATTCCGTCATTCGTCATTCTGAACCCCGAACCCTGAACCCTACCTAGCCTTCTCCTCCATACAGATTCAAATAACTTTCGTACCGCCGGGCATCGAGCCAGCCGTCG
Organism: Pirellulales bacterium; assembly: GCA_035533075.1. NCBI lineage: Bacteria > Pseudomonadati > Planctomycetota > Planctomycetia > Pirellulales > Pirellulales bacterium. Next base: position 24,281 of record DATLUO010000247.1, read on the forward strand.
GCCACCGCGTCTTTCACCGCACAGTCGGCCTCGTGCTGGTGCGTGCAGTCGGGAAAGGCACAGCGGCTGACGAGCGGCCGCAAGTCGCGATACAGGCCGGCCACTTCCTGCGGAATCACGTCCCAAAGCTGAAACTGGCGAATGCCCGGTGTGTCGACCACATAACCGCCGCCCGCCAGCGGCAGCAGCCGCGCGGTGGTGGTGGTGTGCCGCCCCTTTTCGGTCTCGGCACTGACTTCCGCGACGGCCTGCCCCAAGCCCGGCTGCACGGCGTTCAACAACGACGACTTGCCCACACCGCTTTGTCCGGCCACGACGCTTTGACTGCCCAGCAGTCGTCGCCGCAGGCGGTCGATGCCGAATCCGGTTTGGGCACTCAGCAACAGCACGCGATAACCCATCTGCGCATACACGCCCACCAGCGGCTCCAAGGCGGCCGCATCGACCAGGTCGATCTTGTTGATGCACACCACGGCCCGCAGGTGGTTTTGCTCTGCGCAGACAAGAAAGCGGTCGATCAGGTTCGGTTTCAAATACGGTTCGGCCGCACTGGCCACGATGATCAGTTGATCGACGTTGGCCACCAGCACCTGCTGGCGCCCGCGCGATTCGCGGCTCAGCACGCCGTGTCGCGGCTCGATCCGCTCGATGATTCCCTCGCGGTCGGCCGGACGGAAAAGCACTTTATCGCCGGCAGCCACCACGTGGCGCATGTCGGTGTGCAGCGTTTTCAAGAGTCGCCGGACGGCACACTGATAGTGCTGGCCGTCTTCGGCTTCGACCGTGCTGGTCAGCCCATGCACCGCCAGCACGCGGCCCCGCAGGCAAACCGACTCGTCGACGTCCAATCGCACGCCCAGCCCCGCTTCGTCGTTGACTTCCGACCCGCGGACGGTGCGTTTGCGGGTCAGCTCGCCTTTGCCGCTCAAGCGTTCGTCGTGTGCGGCGTCTTCTTCGACGTTTTGCGTGTTGAACTTCCGCGTCCAATCGCTCTCACGAACGCGGGAGCTGCGGTTCTTGCGAAAATTGGTGCGGAGCTGCTTTTTCGGTTTGGCCAAGCAGAAATCAGACGGGTTTGTTGGGGTCGCGGATCTGGCCCGGACGGTCGTCCAAGATGTCATAACGCCGCCGGTCGGGCTCGCGTGGCAGCGGTGTGTTTTGCTTTTCGTCTCGGTCTTTGGTCAGTAGGCCGGCCCGCTCGAGCAACGACTTCTGAAAGATTTCGCTGCGGTCTCCGTCGGTCGGCGGCGGGCCGACGGCCCCCAAGTCGGCCGGCGAATAGTGAATCTCATATCGGTGCTTGGCCACGGCCAGCGTATCGCCGGGGTCGATCCGCTTTTCCGTGACCTTCAGATTGTTGACTTTCACGCCGTTGCGGCTCTGCAGGTCGTGTACGTACCAATAACCGTTCAACAGCGTCAGTTGGCAATGATGGGCCGACACGTTGGGAAAGCGCAGCACGATATCGCAGCTTTCGCGCCGCCCCACCAGCAAACTCTTTTTTCGCAAGGGGATGGGGTCGCCACCGCCAAGAGGAATGAGCTCACCGTACATCGTTTGTTTGTCTCTTGCTACCTGTTCCTTCGCGCCGTAAGATGCGCCGGCATCCCCCCTGACTGTAGGTTTTTCCGGCGTCCTCGTCAACCTTTGCGCATGATGACTGCTTCTTTGCTTGGCGACGACTGGCGCGCGGCTGGGCTGCGGTACTTCGCCTACAATTATTACCTGCGGCAGCGGTTCGGGGGGAGGGTGCAAAAAGTAAGCCTCGATGCCCGATTCACGTGTCCAAACGTCGATGGCACGGTGGCGACCGGCGGTTGCGTCTTCTGCGACAACCGCAGTTTCAGCCCCAGCCGGCGGCTGCCGCGCGCGTCGATTCAGGGCCAGTTGGAGCAAGGCATCCGCTTTGTCCGGCGCCGCTACGCGAACGTGGCCCGCTTTCTGGCTTACTTTCAGCCCGCCACCAACACCTACGCTCCCGTCGATCAGCTTCGCCCGCTTTACCTGCAGGCCCTCGATCATCCAGACGTTGTCGGACTGATGATCGGCACGCGGCCCGATTGCGTGCCCGATGACGTTCTCGATTTGTTGTCCGACCTGGCCGGCCGGACGTATCTCTCGGTCGAGTACGGCATGCAGACGATGCACGACCGTTCGCTGGTTTGGATGAACCGCGGTCACGACCACCAGGCGTTCGTCGATGCCGTTGAGCGGAGCCGGGGGCGGGGCTTCGAGATCGGCGCTCATGTGATCCTGGGCCTGCCCGGCGAGACGCGCGATGACATGCTGGCCACGGCCAACGAGCTGGCCCGGCTGCGGGTCGATGCGGTCAAAATCCACAACCTTTACGCCGTGAAGAACACGCCGCTGGCGGCCTGGGTGGAGTCGGGCGAAGTCCGTTTGATGGACCGCGATGCCTATGTCTCGACGCTGGTCGATTTTTTGGAACGCATTCCGCGCGACTGCCTGATCGAACGCATCGGCGGCGACGCCCCGCCCGATTACCTGGTGGGTCCCGCCTGGTGCCTTGATAAGCCGGCGTTGCGCGCCGCGGTAAGCGCCGAGTTCGAGCGCCGCGACGCCTGGCAGGGGAAGCGGGCCGATGGATGATTTCGACCTCAACTCGCTGGCCGCCTACCTGCACCTGGATGCCGCGCAAGTGGCCCGGCTTGTGGAACGGGGCAGGATTCCTGGCCGCCGCGTGTCGGGCCAGTGGCGGTTCTCGCCCTCCGAAATCCATCACTGGCTCGAACAGCGGATCGGGCTATCGGACGAACACGAGCTGCAGCGAGTCGAGGGGGCGATGCAAGCGGCTGGCGGCGAGCCGCTGCAGGAGCTTTCGTTGGCGGAGATGCTGCCGCCCACGGCGATTCAAATTCCGCTGGCCGCGCGCACGCGTAACTCGGTGATCGATTCGATGGTCGACGTGGCGGCCCGCACGGGCTGGCTATGGGACCCCGACCAGATGGCCGCCGCCGTCCGCAGCCGCGAAGAAATGCACCCCACGGCGCTCGATAACGGCGTAGCATTGCTTCACCCGCGACGCCCCTTGGCGGCGATTCTGGAACAGGCGTTCTTGGCCTTTGCCAGGACCGAAGCGGGCATCCCCTTTGGCAGCAGTCGCGGCACGCTCACCGACATGTTCTTCTTGATCTGCTCGACCGACGACCGCGGCCATCTGCAAACGCTGGCCCGCTTGAGCCGGCTGCTGAGTTTGCCCGAATTTGTGGGCGAGTTGCGCGCCGCGGCCGACGCCGCGCGCGTGCGCGAGCTTTTCGAGCGGGCGGAGAAGGAACTGCGATAGAGTTGGGAATTGCAAATTGCAAATTGGCAATTCTGCTGAACCCTGAACCCTGAACCCTGAATCCTGAATCCTCCCTTGCACTTCCTTCTGACAGGCGACTTCGACCGCGAAGAAATTGCCCCCGCTGCCATCGAAATGCGGCACGCCGGCGAGTTGGTGCAAATCGCTTCGTTGGAGTCGGCGGCCGGATGGCTGGCCCGCGCCGAAACACCGGTCGATCTGACGATCGTCGCCCAAGCGCGGGCCGGGCAGTTTTCCCATGCGGCGATCGAAATACTGCGAGCTGCCGCGCCGCTGACTCCGATCGTCGCCCTGCTTGGCTCTTGGTGCGAAGGCGAGATGCGCAGCGGCTTACCTTGGCCGGGCGTGCCGCGGGTCTACTGGCATCAGTGGTCCGCCCGATTTCGACAAGAAGTCGCGCGGCTGGCACGTGGTGAATTGAGCGGTTGGAGCCAGCCGCTCACGGCGACCGCCGAAGAACGGCTCCTGTGGTCGGCCAAGTCCGCCCCCGGCAAGCTGCAAGGTATGATCTCGGTGGTCAGCGACGAATGCGAGATGGCCGATTGGCTCGCCGCGGCTTGTCGTGCTCGCGGATTGGCTGCCATCACAATGCGCCCGCCGCCGCCAAGCCCGATAACCGGCATAGACCTCGTGCTTTGCGACGTGGGGATCCCTTCGCAACGGGCCGCTGACGACGTTCGGTCGGCTGCACGCTCGTTTCCCGGCGCGGTGGTCGTGGTGTTGGCCGATTTTCCCCGAAACGATGATGTCCAGCCGTTCTTGGCTGCCGGAGCAGCGGCCGTTCTCTCGAAACCGCTCGACCTGGCAGACCTTCTGGCCACCATCAGCCGTTTCCTGCCGCCGGGGGCTAGAGTAGGATGATGGTGAGGAACAATGTCAATCCGGTCTTGTCCGCCGGGACGGATTGATAAAAAGCCGGTCGGAAGGAATGCTGAATGACGGATAGTTCAAAGGGCTCTTATTGCTTCGTCAGTCTCGGCTGCCCGAAGAACCTGGTCGATAGCGAACGAATGCTCGGCCTGTTGCAGCTCGACGGCTATCGGCTCGTGCCCGAACCGGAAGGCGCCGATTTCGTCGTGGTCAACACCTGCGGCTTCATCGAACGGGCACGCGACGAGTCGTACGCCGCCATTCACGAAATGCTCGACCTCAAGCGCCGCGGCGGCACCCGAGGCGTGATTGTGTCCGGCTGTCTGGCCGAACGCGAAAAAGAGGCACTTTTGGAGCGTTGCCCCGACATCGACCAGCTCGTGGGCGTTTTCGGTCGCGAACAGGTGACGAAGGTGGCCGATCGGCTGCTGGGCGGGTTGTTGGAGCAGCGCAGCGTGTTTCAACCGGCGCCCTCGCGGCCGCTGCCCGACACAGCCAGGCTGCGGATCACGCCGCGGCATTTCGCCTTTCTCAAAATCTCGGAGGGCTGCGACCGGCTTTGCACCTTCTGCGCCATTCCCAAGATGCGCGGCAAACACGCCACCAAGCCGATGGAAGAGGTCATCGCCGAGGCCCGCGAACTGGCGGCCGACGGGGTGCGCGAGCTGAACATCGTGGCCCAGGACACAACGTATTACGGCATCGATCTCTACGGCCGGCCGCGGCTGGCGGAACTGCTTACCGAGCTGAACGGCATCGAGGGGCTCGACTGGATTCGGGTGATGTACCTCTACCCGATGTATTTCAGCGACGAACTGATCGAAGTGCTGGCCGGCAGCCCGAAGATCATCCCTTATCTCGATCTGCCGCTGCAGCACATCAACGACACGATGCTGCGGCGGATGCAGCGGCGCGTGAACCGTGCCGAGACCGAGACGTTGTTGGCCCGCTTGCGGCAGGCGATTCCCGACCTGGTGTTGCGGACGACTTTCATCGTCGGCTTTCCCGGCGAAACGGAAGAGCAATTCAGCGAGTTGATCGAGTTTGTCGGGCAGCAACGCTTCCAGCGGGTGGGCGTGTTCACCTATTCGTTTGAGGCCGACACGCCTTCGGCGAAGATTTCCGATCACCTCGACGAAGAAACCAAGGAAGCCCGCCGCGAGCGGCTGATGGCGGTGCAGCAGGAAGTGGCTTTCGAGTGGAACCAGCGGCAGATCGGCCGGCAGCTCGACGTGCTGATCGACCGCCCTGTGCCGGAAGAGCGGAACGCCTGGATCGGCCGCTCTTATGCCGACGCCCCGGACGTGGACGGCGTGGTTTACGTATCGGGCAAGAAGTTGCGGCCGGGCCAGATCGTGCGATGTGAAATCGTGGCCTCGCAAGAGTACGATCTGATTGCCGCAGCGGTGGGCAAGCCGTATTAATTGTGGCGTAGGCGTCCCGCCTGCCGGTTGTGGTGTGGGCGTCCCGCCTGCCTGCCGGTTTTTCAGCTTCGCGATAAAGGCAACCTATGTCGATCAGCACCAAGACTGAGCCGCGTTCGGCTGTTTTCAACCTGCCGAACCAACTGACGATTTCCCGCCTTGTGCTGGCGGTGGTGCTGTTTGGCCTGATGACGTTCCACTGTTGGCTGACGAGCCTGGTGGTGTTCGTTGTGGCGGCGTCCACCGATTGGCTCGACGGCTACTTTGCCCGCAAATACGGGCTGGTGACGGTGCTGGGCCGAATTCTCGATCCCTTTGTCGACAAGATCATCGTCTGCGGCGCGTTCATCTGCCTGGTGGCCGAGTATCCGCGATCGGGCATTGCCGGCTGGATGGCGGTGGTGGTCGTCGGTCGCGAGCTGTTGATCACCGCGCTGCGCAGCTTTCTGGAGCAGCGTGGGGCCGATTTTTCGGCCGCCATGTCCGGCAAGCTGAAGATGGTGGTTCAGTGCATCGCCGCCGGCACGAGCCTTTTTGCGCTCTCCTATGGCGACGTGAGCCTGCCCGAATGGCTCGCGTATCTGTTGCCGATCACGATCTGGAGCGCTTTGGCGTTGACGGTCTATTCCGGCATCGAATACATCCGCCGGGCGATGCAACTGATGGCTCCGTAGCCCGCTCACTCCGTGAGCGGAAAGCCCCGTAGCCCGCTCGCTCCGTGAGCGGAAAGCCCCGTAGCCCGCTCACTCCGTGAGTGCCCACGACAGGACTTGAACCTGTACGTTCTTGCGAACACTAGACCCTGAATCTAGCGCGTCTGCCAATTCCGCCACGTGGGCAAGGCTTATGCCTTTATAGGTCAGCCAGGGCGCAGTTTCAAGGCGACGTTGAGAAAAGGGGCAGAGCTATACTTCACGCGGCCGAGAATGACACGTTTTGCCGCGAGGCAAAGCGGTGGCTGGGGCAGAGCTTGGCCAGAGCGGCGGGCGCCTTCAAGAGCGTGGCGGCCAAGCGATGCCCCGGTGCGTCCG